>SLFT01000092.1 GCA_007124105.1 Candidatus Hydrogenedentota bacterium
CATGCCGGGCGCGATGGGCTGGCCCAGCGGGTCGCGTAAACCATAGGGCAGGGCGTGGTACAGAGTTGCGTTGCCTGATACAGGGGCCATTTCCGGGTCTGTAATAAAGTTGCGCATGCCACGGGAAAACACAGCGGTCACAGCCAGACGACATGCTGTGCTGTGGTCTTCCATGTATTCCTCGGGCGAATGGGTCAGCACGATGTCGGGGTGCGCCTGTCGCACTACCGCGCCAACTTTGCGCAAAAGCGGCAATGTATACAGAATTTCGAGATCATCCGCCACGGGCGCGTAAAAGCGCGCGTCAAGCGTTGCCGCCGCGTGTTGCGCTTCCGCCAGACGTGTACGCGCCACCGTGTCGCGGTCGTCGGTAGCGCTGCCGCAGCTGCCCGATGCAATAACGAAAATATGGGATTCATAGCCCGCATTGGCAAGCATTAACAAGGTGCCGGCCATCATGAATTCAACATCATCTGGATGCGCGCCAATGGCGAGTACTCTTTTGCTCATGAAACGATTCCTGCCTTTCACTGTACTATGGATACAATGCCAATAGGTAATGGGCAATGACATGTCTATGGTAATACTATACGCAAAACAACGTGCGCACAGTCAACCTATGCCATGGCGAGGCCGATTCCCCATTCGCAAAAACAGAGACAACGAACCATGCGCCCTATGCGTCGCCGTGAACACAGAAAATGGCGACTGATATTATCCGCCATCTCCGACAGCGTTCACCAACAAAGCAAATTTCGGAATGGTTATGTACTGGCGGCATTTTTTGGGTTGTCGGCCAGCGGATTTACGGTAACGCTGCATAAAGCGTTTATTCTGCGTTAATATGCAGTTCGCCGTAATAAGATAATTACTAAATACGCTTTTGCGTGACCAGTTTCCTGCGCTTAGAATGGTGCGTGCAGGTATATTTTTGACATTGGGCATGGTTTTTGTTATTATATGGTCAGAAAGCGCCACAGGTGAAGTGTGTCCGTACATCGCAGGCGGTTATACCCGGATGCCGCCACACTCTTTGTCGTCTTAACACAAATCAGTAAGGAGTACAGTAGATGGCTGTAGCCCCCCGTGAGGACCGCGTGTCTCTGGGCACTATCCAAGACGTAGTGGAAATGCCCGATCTCATCGAAATCCAGACCAAATCTTTTGCTGATTTTTTGCAGTGGGAGACGCCCCCTGATCAACGCGAGCATCGGGGCCTGCAACAAGTTTTCCTGGAGTTGTTTCCCATTGAATCGCCCAATGGTTTGACGCGGCTTGAATACGTAAGTTATTCCCTTGCGCCGCCCAAGTATACCATTCAGGAGTGTCAGGATCGCGCGATGACTTACGCGGCTTCGCTAAAGGCGCTGTTGCGGCTTGTACGTCTCGAGGATGTGGGCACGAGTGGCGAGCGTCGCGAAAAGATGATGCTGGAGCAGGAAGTATTTCTCGGCGAACTGCCGATGATGACGCGTACCGGCACCTTTATCATCAACGGCGCGGAACGTGTTGTTGTCAGCCAGATGCACAAATCGCCGGGCGTTTCTTTCGAGCGTAAAACGCACCAGAATGGCAAAACCCTGCTCAGCGCGCGCATTATTCCCTATCGCGGCGCGTGGCTGGAGTTTGAATATGACCTGAACGACTATCTGTGGGTGATGGTGGACCGGCGCAGCAAACTGCTGGCGACCACATTTCTCAAGGCCTTCGGCATTGTTGAAGCCGAAGATATTCTGAAACTGTTTTACAAATTTGAAACGGTTACTCTCGGTCGAATCCGCGTCAAAATTGAAGGCAAGAACGCCGAGCCCGACGAACTTATCGGTCGTTATGTAGGCGCGGACGTGGTAGACCCCGAGACAGGCGAAGTGCTTGCTGACGCCGGCGTGGAGCTGGACGGCGCAAAGATCAATCGTATCATGGCCTCCTCCGTTCGCGAATTCATTATCATCGCGGCGCAGGAGGTGGTAAATGATCCGTCCATTCTTTACACGCTCAGGCAGGACGATACCTATACTGAAGAAGACGCGCTTCGTGAATTTTATGCGCGCAGCCGTCCCGGCGACCCGGCCACGGCGGCCACATGCCGCACTTTCTTCCAGCGTATGTTTAGTGATCCCGCGCGGTACGATTTCGCTGCCGTGGGACGCTACAAAATAAATCGCAAACTTGGTCTGCAGATTGACCAGGAAGTAAAAACGCTTACAGTTGAAGATGTAATCAACACCATGCAGTACCTTTTCCGGTTGCGTTGCGGCGATGGTGTTCTGGATGATATTGATCATCTCGGCAACCGGCGTGTCCGTTCCATTGGCGAGTTGCTTGCGAACCAGGTTCGCATGGGGCTGGTGCGCATGGAACGAACCGTCCGCGAGCGGATGAATTATCAGGATGAAGAAAATCTTACGCCGCAAAATTTGGTAAACCCTAAACCGGTTAATGCCGTGATCAAGGACTTCTTCGGTCGCAGCCAGCTCTCACACTTCATGGACCAGATCAATCCGCTGGCTGAGCTGACCCATAAGCGGCGTCTCAGTGCGTTGGGACCCGGCGGGCTCAGCCGCGAACGCGCCGGATTCGAAGTACGCGATGTGCATCCCAGCCACTATGGCCGTATATGTCCTATCGAAACGCCCGAAGGGCCGAACATTGGTCTGATGGCTTCTCTCGCCACGTTTGCGCGCATTAATGATTTTGGGTTCCTGGAGACGCCTTACCGCAAGGTTGAAAATGGCCGTGTACTGAACGACCAGATTGAAATGTTGTCCGCCTACGATGAAGACAACTATACCGTTGCGCAGGCGAATGCGCCTCTGGACGGCAAAGGCCGCTTTGTCCGCGACCTTGTTTTTTGCCGGCTCCAGGATGACTTTCCCCGCGTTCCGCCCAACGAAGTGGACTATATGGACATTTCGACCAAGCAATTGGTTAGCGTGGCGGCGGCGCTGATTCCGTTCTTGGAACACGACGACGCCAACCGTGCGCTGATGGGCTCAAACATGCAGCGACAGGCGGTGCCGCTTCTGCGCACCGAAGCGCCGTTGGTGGGTACGGGTCTTGAGCATGTTACCGCTCGGAATTCGGGCACGGTACAGCTTGCGTTGCGCGATGGCACCGTAGAATATGCGGATAGCGAAATCATTCGCATCAAGGCCAAGCCGAAGAAAGGGGACAACCCCTTCCGTTCCGACGAAGAAGTGTATACCCTCAAAAAATACACACGGTCGAACCAGAGCACTTGCATCAATCAGCGCCCCATCGTGCATAAGGGCGACAAAGTGCATGCCGGCGACATTATCGCCGACGGTCCCGCAGTGGACAACGGCGAGTTGGCCCTGGGCCGCAACATACTGGTGGGCTTCCTGCCATGGGACGGGTACAATTTCGAGGACGCAATCGTTCTCAGTGAAGAATTGATTATTAACGACGTGTTCACCTCTATCCATATTGACGTTCACGAAATGGAAGCGCGCGACACCAAACTCGGACCTGAGGATATTACGCGCGACATTCCCAACGTCAGTGAAGAGGCGTTACGCAACCTTGATGAAACAGGCATCGTGAAGATCGGCGCCAAAGTGTCGCCTGGCGATATTCTGGTGGGCAAGGTCACGCCCAAAGGCGAGACGGAACTTGCTCCCGAGGAGAAATTGTTGCGCGCCATTTTCGGCGACAAAGCCGAGGACGTGCGCGACGCGTCGCTCTATGTGAAGCCCGGTTCCGCCGGGGTTGTGGTGGATGTGAAGGTGTGCAGCCGTCGCGAAAAAGGGCTTGATGCGCAGACGAAGAAGGCCATCAAGAAAGAAGTAGACGCCCTCGAACGACAATACAACCAACGCATCAGTGAGATTCGCCAGACCTTTGAACAACTGGTGCGGGACGATATGATAGGCCTCAAGATTCTGGAGGATGTTTACGACTTCTCATCGGATGAACTGGTTTTCGAAAAAGGAAAGAAACTGCGCGCCAAGCAATTGAGCACGGTTGACTATGCCTTGCTTGCGCGTCTGAAAGTGGAAGATAAGCGAATCCATCAGAAGTTGTCGCGGTTGGTGAATCTGGCCGCCATGGAAGAGGCCAAGCTGATTGCGGTGCGTGATGCGCAAATCGAAAGGTTGAAAAAGGGCGACGAATTGACGCCCGGCGTTAACAAGTCCGTAAAGGTATATGTTGCCTCGAAGCGACGCATGTCGGTGGGCGATAAAATGGCTGGGCGCCACGGAAACAAGGGCGTGGTGGCGCGTATAGTCCCTGTTGAAGATATGCCGTTCCTGCCGGATGGGACGCCGCTGCAAATCGTGCTGAATCCCCTTGGCGTTCCCTCGCGCATGAATGTGGGCCAGATACTCGAGACGCATCTGGGTTGGGCGCTGAAAGCGCTGGGCCTGCGCGTGTCGTCGCCGGTATTCAACGGCGCCAGCGAAGAAAAAATACAGGAATTGATGGAAAAAGCCGGATTGCCGCCCAACGGCAAGGTGCGCCTGCGCGACGGACGTTCCGGCGAACCGCTGTATCAGGAAACGACGGTCGGTCAGATTTATATGTTGAAATTGAACCATCTTGTTGACGACAAGATTCACGCGCGCGCTATAGGCCCCTATTCGCTTGTGACGCAACAGCCGCTGGGCGGCAAGGCGCAATACGGCGGTCAGCGTTTTGGCGAAATGGAAGTGTGGGCCTTGCAGGCCTACGGCGCGGCGTACACGCTGCAAGAGCTGTTGACCATCAAATCGGATGACATCCAAGGCCGCACCAAGGCTTATGAAGCCATCGTTAAAGGCGATTTCGAGATCGATCCGGGAACCCCTGAATCGTTCAATGTGCTGGTGCGCGAAATGCAGTGTCTGTGTCTGGACGTTATTAAACTGATCAAAGCCGAATCGGCAGCGGATGCCGATGAAGATACAATGGAGGACTAAACCTTGGCCAAGTACACACCCACAACCGGCGACCACTTTGATGCGATTCAAATCAGGCTGGCGGCGCCGGAGGAAATCATGAAGTGGTCCAAGGGCGAGGTCAAAAAGCCCGAGACGATAAACTACCGCACCTTCAAGCCCGAGAAAGACGGCTTGTTTTGCGAGCGTATTTTTGGTCCCGTCAAAGACTGGGAATGCGGCTGCGGCAAGTATAAGAAAGTGAAGCATCGCGGCATTACCTGCGACCGTTGCGGCGTGGAGATAACCGAGTCCAAGGTGCGCCGCGAACGCACCGGCTGCATCAAACTGGCGGTTCCGGTAACGCACATCTGGTTTTTTAAGAACACGCCCAGTGTAATGGGCGCGCTGCTGGACTTGTCCATCCGCGCTCTCGAACGCATCATTTATTTTGAGAACTTTATTGTTGTCGATCCCGGCGATACCGATCTCCGCAAGAAAGAAATTCTCACTGAGGACGAATATCAAGAGCAGCGCGCAAAGTACGGGGCGGACCGATTTACCGCGTTGATGGGCGCCGAAGCGATTAAGATATTGCTTGAAGAGATTGATCTGGACGCGCTCAGCGAGGAATTACACACACAATTCTCTACTGCCACGTCGCAGCAGGCGCGCACCAAATCACTCAAGCGGCTCAAGATTGTGGAGGCCATGCGTAAATCCGGCAATAAGCCCACGTGGATGGTCTTGAACGTTGTTCCCGTGATCCCGCCGGACTTGCGTCCTTTGGTTCCCCTTGATGGCGGGCGATATGCCACCAGCGATTTGAACGACCTTTACCGGCGCGTTATCAACCGCAACAACCGATTACGCAGGCTGCTTGAACTGCGCGCACCGGAAGTTATTTTGCGCAATGAAAAACGTATGCTCCAGGAAGCGGTGGACGCGCTGTTCGATAATGGACGGCACGGCCGCACGGTACTCGGCAGCAGCGGCAATCGTCCGCTGAAATCGCTCAGTGATATGTTGAAAGGAAAGCAGGGGCGTTTCCGTCAGAATCTGCTCGGGAAACGTGTTGACTATTCCGGACGTTCCGTTATTGTGGTGGGCCCTGAACTGAAGCTGCACCAGTGCGGCCTGCCGAAACGGATGGCCCTCGAGCTTTTCGAACCCTTTATTATCCACCTGCTGAAAGAGCGTGGTCACGCTACTACCATCAAGGCGGCCAAACGCAATATTGCCCAGGGCAAGGAAGAAGTATGGGATATTCTGGAAGACGTTATCCGCGACCATCCCGTCTTACTCAATCGTGCGCCTACTTTGCACCGACTTGGTATCCAGGCCTTTCAGCCTGTTCTTATCGAGGGAAACGCCATACGGCTGCATCCTCTTGTTTGTCGCGCGTTTAACGCTGACTTTGACGGCGACCAGATGGCCGTGCATGTGCCGCTGTTTCCACCCGCGCAGCTCGAGGCGCACTTGTTGATGATGTCATCGTCCAACGTGTTTGCGCCGTCCAACGGCCTGCCAATTGTGACGCCCAGCCAGGATATTGTGCTTGGTATCGCCTGGATGACAAAAGAGCGCAAGGGCGCCAAGGGCGAATGGAAAGATGCATGGACGGGCAAGCGCGGCGAAATTCTGCAACCGGGGAAAGTATACGCCAGCCCCGAAGCGGTTACGCTTGCCCATAACGCAGGTGTGGTGGATATTCACGCCCGGATTAAACTGCGTCATGAAAATGAGATATTGGACACCACGGTTGGCCGCGTCCTGCTGGCAGAGGAACTTACGCCCGAGGTCACGGTCAAAGACGTCAACTGCCAACACGATCAGACGACGCTTGGTGATGTTATAGCCGTGTGTTATAACCGGTGGGGACATCACAGGACTGTCGGCCTGCTGGATAAGATGAAGCGAACGGGCTTTAAGTACGCCACATGCTCGGGCATCAGTATTGCCTTGGAAGATATGGTGATTCCGCCGTCTAAAAAAGCCCTCATTGCCGACGCGGAAGCTAAAGTGCGAAAAGTTGATGACATGTATCGCAACGGCTTGATTACCGAGGGAGAGCGCCGTCACATTATTGTTGACCAGTGGACATCCACGAGCGAACTGGTGACAGAAGCGATGGTTAAGGGCATGACGGAAAATGACCAGGGATTCACAGGCATTCATCTGATGTACGAATCGAAGGCGCGCGGCAGTAAATCGCAGATTCGCCAGTTGGCGGGGATGCGCGGATTGTTGGCCAAGCCCTCGGGCGACATTATTGAATCGCCCATTACATCAAACTTCCGCGAAGGGCTGACCGTGGTCGAGTATTTCATCTCTGCCCACGGCGCGCGCAAGGGCCTTGCCGACACCGCGTTAAAGACGGCGGAT
This sequence comes from Candidatus Hydrogenedentota bacterium, assembly GCA_007124105.1. Taxonomy (GTDB): domain Bacteria; phylum Hydrogenedentota; class Hydrogenedentia; order Hydrogenedentales; family CAITNO01; genus SLFT01. The sequence continues at coordinate 7,263 of SLFT01000092.1, forward strand.
GCCGGATATCTCACCCGACGGCTTGTTGATGTGGCGCAGGACGTTACCATTGAAGAGGATGATTGCGGAACCATCAACGGCATCTGGATGGAGCCGCTCATCGAAGGCGCGGAGGTTATTGCGCCGCTGAACGAACGTATCGTGGGGCGTCATGTGCTCGATGATTTGCATATTCCTGGCGAGGATGAGCCGATCGTGGAAGCAGACGGAGAAATAACTGAAGAAGCGGCGCGCAAAATTGTGGATGCGGGACTGCCGGGCGTTACCGTGCGCTCCGTGCTCACATGTCAGTCTAAGAAAGGGGTATGCGCGCTGTGTTATGGTCGTAACCTGGCCACAGGCAAACTGGTGGAGTTGGGCGAAGCGGTTGGAATTATTGCCGCTCAATCCATTGGCGAACCGGGTACGCAGCTGACCATGCGCACCTTCCATATCGGCGGCGCGGCCAGTCGGCAGGTGGAAAACCCGGAAATTAAGTCCAACGAAGCCGGCATTGTCGAGTTTAGAAACGTGCGAACCGCGAAGAACCGCGACGGGGATATTGTGGCAGTGAATCGCGGCGGCGAGATCGGTATTATGAATGCCGAAGGCAAAGAGATACAGCGCGTTGCTTTGGCGCCCGGCTGCCAGATGCATTGTGAAGATGGTCAGAAGGTTTCCAAGGGCCAGGTATTGTTCCATCGTGACCCGTATAACGTAAACGTTGTCGCTGAAAAGTCCGGCATTATCCGTCTCGAGGGCATGGTGCAGGGTGTTACCGTGCGCAAGGAAGTGAATACCGATACGGGGCTTGAAGAGTTAGTGGTGACAGAACATAAACACGATCTGCATCCGCAAATCACCATCCTCGATAAAGACGATGAGGTGCTTGTGTTCACTACGGTCTCCGCCGATACGCACGTATTGGTTGAAGATGGCGATAAGGTGCTTGCGGGCGACCTGCTCGCCAAGACGCCGCGCCAGTTCTCGAAGACCAAAGATATTACAGGTGGTTTGCCTCGTGTCGCAGAGTTGTTTGAAGCGCGCCAGCCGAAACAGCCCGCCATTATCAGCCATATTGACGGCATAGTGGAACTGGTGAGTACCACCAAGGGAACGCGGAAACTCAAAGTGGTGCCGGCTGTGGGTAAGGAGCGTGAATACTCGATTCCGCCCGGAAAACATTTGAATTTCCATACAGGCGACCGTATTTACGCTGGACAGCGCATTACCGACGGCCCGGTGATTCCTCAGGATATCCTCGAGGTACAGGGTGAAGAGAATTTGCGACAATACCTGTCGGATGAGGTACAAGGGGTGTATCGCCTTCAGGGCGTACGCACCAACGATAAACACATCGAAATCATTATTCGCCAGATGCTGCGCAAGGTGCGCATCAAGGCCGATCCCGGTGACACGCCGTTCCTGGCCCATGAAGAAGTAGACAAGGTGCGTTTTGCCGAGGTCAATGAAGAGACCCAGCGCGGCGACGGCCGTCCCGCCGAGGCGGAGCCGGTATTGCAGGGCATTACAAAAGCCGCATTGAGTACCAACAGCTTTGTTGCCGCGGCATCATTCCAACAGACAACTCGTGTGTTGACCGAAGCCGCCATAAGCGGCAAGAGCGATTATTTGGAAGGATTAAAAGAGAACGTAATCATTGGGCACCTGATTCCTGCTGGTACAGGAAGTCCCCACTACCAGAATTCAAGACCTAAACTGCCTATGGACGATCTTGAAGAGCATCTTGCCATTGGCTCAGATGAAGAAGAGGTTGAGACGCTGGAAGAAGAGCAGGGCTGATTTTTTCCGCCTTTCTCGTCGCGCCTGACCTGATTGTAGTAAGAGGATACTGATGAAAAAGAAATCTCTCCTGGCAACCTTTTGTAGTGTGTGTCTGTGTGCGGTGGCGATAACATTTGTTGCGTCCGCAACACACGAGTTTGTGGACGGCGTCGTCGCTACTGTTGGTCGCGAGCCTATTCTGCACAGCGACGTCATGCATGAGATCATGCCTATGTTGCACGAGTTGGGCGGTCATGCTGGCACCCAGGAAGAACGGGCGCGTCGTGTCGAAGAACTTTTCAAGGATGCCCTGGAACAGACCATTGAGTATCATATCTTGCATCGTGAGGCGGAGACGCTCGGTGTTGAAATACCCGAGGATGAAGTGGAGCGCCGCCTTGCGGAGATGCGTAAACATTATGATTCCTCGGAGGCGTTTCAAGAGGCCTTGAAAGAAGCGGGCCATACCGTGAGCGCTTTTCGTGAACGATTGCGCCGTCAAATGATGGCGATTAGCGTTGGTATGAGCCGTCGCCGCCAGTTCGAACGTGAAGCGGTGATCTCCGAATCGGATATTGCACAATTCTATCATGATAACGTGGACGAGTTCCGGTATTCTGCGCGTTACCGCGTCCGCCGGCTATTTGTGCAGGCGTCGAACGATCCCGAAGAACGCGCTTCTGTTCTCGCCAGTATGCAAGAACTCCGGGAGGCGCTGGTTTCCGGAGGCGATTTTACGGAGGCGGCCCGGGAGCGCTCCGACGGCCCTGAAGCCGCCGAAGGCGGTATGATTGGCTGGGTGCTTCCCGGAGACCTCGTGGAGCCGCTTGACAGCGCTTTGGCGTCGCTTTCCGAGGGCGAGATAAGCGGGGTGCTTGAAACGGATTATGGCGTACATCTGCTGAAACTTGAGGAAGTAGAAAGTGAGGGTGTTCTCTCGTATGAGGAAGCCCGCAATCAGATAGAACCCATACTGCGTGAGCAGCAGGGCGATGAGAGGTATCGGCAGTGGATGAATACCTTGCGTCGCCGCAGCAATGTCCGTGTGTTCTTGTAAGCGCGGCCAATGCGGCTATTCAGAGGTGCTGTGTCCGTTCCGCGATAGGCCTTTGTCAACATTAAGAGAACGCGCGAGATGTTGATGCGCACGGTTAAAATGAGTTTTTGGGTGTATTACGACCACTTGGGCAAATTGTTGGTCGTGAATTTCCTGTGCGCCTGTGCTGTTCTGGTTCCGCTGATGTTTGCTCACGCTGCGTTTGTGAGCGGTAACCCGCGTTGGATGTTGTGGTGCGCCGTACCGATGCTGCTTACGGTTGTTGTTGTTGTGTTTCCGCTGTCGCAGGTTGGCCTGCTGTGGTTGATAAAAGAACTGCTGGAAACCAGAGATGGCAGCGTGAAGACAGCTTTTGTAGGCATCAGGAAGTTTGGCATTCGGGCCGTCCTTCTAGGGTGCTTCTATGCCTTGTTTTCGTTTTTTCTGGCGTCCAGCGTATGGTTTTACGGTGTGGTGCTGGGCGCAACGGCGCCGTTGCTCGGCTACAGTTTGAGTGCGGCGGCTTTGTGGGCGCAGGCCTTTTTGTTGTTTACCGCTGTAGTGGCATTTCCCGCGCTGGTGAACAAGAATGCCGCGATTGGCGATGTGTTGAAAATGGCCGCCGTATTGACAGTAGACAACCCGTTGTTTTTGGCGGGCGTTTTTATTGCCATGACGTTTTTGATGGCGTTTTTTTTGTTGCCGCCGACGTTGTTGTTTTTTTCCTTTGCCCCGCTGGCGGCGCTTCAGGGCAGCGCGTACGAGATATTGTCGCGAAAATACGCGGCTATCCAAGCGCATCTTGCCGCGGGCGGCAATCGTGATAAATCGTTTCAGATTGATTTTGGGGATGACGATGATGAATACTTGTGTCGTGGGTTTCGTGATCTGCTGTTTCCTTGGAAAGAGTAGATGTGGATAGCCCAAGGCGCAATTGCGAACGGCTGCGGATGCCGTTCGATAGTGGTATATGCTGAAAAACAGATAAGGATTCAAGAGCAGATGACAAGGATAACCAGTATTATTGGTCGTGAGATTCTCGATTCGCGGGGCAACCCTACAGTCGAGGTGGACGTATATCTGACCTCGGGCATTATGGGGCGCGCATCCGTACCGTCGGGCGCCTCAACAGGTGAAAATGAAGCAGTGGAATTGCGGGACGGCGACAAGAAGCGCTATCTGGGCAAGGGCGTCCTTAAAGCGGTAAAAAATATTAATGATGTGCTTGCGCCTGAACTTATTGGTCTGGACGCATTGGAACAGCGCGAAGTTGATATGAGCATGATTGCCCTTGACGGTTCCAAGAACAAAGCGAAACTGGGGGCTAACGCCTTGCTCGGCATCTCCCTTGCAGTTGCCAAAGCGGCCGCGCAAGTGCTTGAAATGCCCCTGTATCGTTATATTGGCGGCGTTAACGCTCATACACTTCCTGTACCGATGATGAACATACTCAATGGCGGATCGCACGCAGACAACAATGTGGATGTGCAGGAATTCATGGTTATGCCGGCGGGCGCCGTATCGTTCCGCGAAGCGTTGCGCATGGGCGCGGAGGTGTTCCACGCGCTCAAAAATGTATTGAAGGATGCCGGTCTGAACACGTCAGTGGGCGACGAAGGTGGTTTTGCGCCGAACCTGAAGTCCAATGTGGAGGCTATAGAAGTCATTCTGAAGGCCATCAAGAATGCGGGGTATAAAGCGGGAAAAGATATTTTTATTGCGCTGGACCCCGCCTCAAGCGAGTTCTGCAAGAAAGGGAAATATCACCTTGACGCCGAGGGCGCGGTAAACAGCGCCGATGACATGGTCGCATACTGGAGCAACTGGGTGAAGAAATATCCCATTATTTCCATTGAGGACGGCCTCAGCGAAAACGATTGGAAGGGCTGGAAAAAAATGACGGCAGCCCTGGGCGACAAGATACAGCTGGTGGGAGACGACCTCTTTGTAACAAATGTGGAGTACCTCAGCCGAGGCATCAAGGA
>SLFT01000514.1 GCA_007124105.1 Candidatus Hydrogenedentota bacterium
AATGGCGGAGGGTGAGGGACTCGAACCCTCAAGGCCGAAGCCGCCGGTTTTCAAGACCGGTGCATTACCAATTATGCTAACCCTCCGCATCAAGCGCCCCTGTGATATTGTACGCGTCCGCAAGCCAAAATGTCCAGTGACGCATATAACACATCGCAAACACACCGTCAAACCCGACATGCATCAATTGGACAACAACGAATAAGGTTTGGTATACTGTACAGATATATGGCGGCGTAGCTCAGTTGGTTAGAGCAGTGGAATCATAATCCACGTGTCCGGGGTTCGAATCCCTGCGCCGCTACCAGTTAAAAACCCTTCAAAAGCCTGTAAATACAGCCTGAAACGGCGGTTTACAGGCTTTTTTGCTTTCATGGAAAAATGGCCACTTCCGGCCACTTTTTGACATGCTTTAACGTGAAACCCTGTAAACTAACCTGTAAACTAAAATGGAAGGCAAAACGCCTGTATGCCGTTCTTACACCGATGCGCGTGAAATCATGAGGAATGGATTTTTATGTGGGATGTTTCGTTGCGGTATAATCCTGACGAGCAATTGGAGGTGTTGTTGCATACAACACTTAAAAACAATTGCGAAGCCATTGATTTTGAAAAGGAATCGAACGATGTCAAAGAACCGTTACGGCTTTACGCTCATCGAACTGTTGGTTGTGATCGCAATTATTGGCATTCTTGCTGCTATCCTGCTTCCCGCGCTTGCGCGGGCGCGTGAGGCTGCCCGTCGCGCCAGCTGTCAGAACAACCTTCGCCAATGGGGATTGGTATATAAAATGTACGCCAACGAAGCGCCAGGCGAAAAATACCCGCCCATGATGTTTGGCGCGTTTCCCGTGATAGACGAAAACTATCAGCCTGAGAATATACGCTGGACCTGTTTTAACGTTGGCCCCAGGGTCGAAGCCATTTATCCGGAATACCTGACGGACCCGACAATCGCCTTCTGCCCGTCAAGTCCCAGACTTGGTGATTCGCTGGAGCGTGCCACGCGTCCTGATGGCAGTTTTTGCTTTGATGCCATCAAGTGGGACAAGGAATGTGCGCGTACGATTGACGACAATTATATCTATCTCGGTTGGGTTTTTGATCGGATGTCCGAAAATGATCCCACGGAACTGCTCGAACCCCTGGCGGCCGTGGTCGCCCTCATGCTGGACATATCGGATGTTGACACCTCTGGAGACGGCCCCAGCCAGGTAATTAACGCTTTCCTTCAGATGATTGACTCAGACATGCTCAATGCCGTCGGAAACAACGATGATGCCGCGCTTATGAGCAAGGTTGACAACAATATTTCCGGCGACTTACTTGAAAACATCGGAAATGCCGGCACGAACACTATTTATAGGCTGCGCGAAGGGGTGGAGCGTTTTATGATTACCGACATTAATAACGCGGGCGCCAGCGCCATGGCGCAGAGCACCTTATTCATTATGTTTGACCAAGTGTCCACCTCCATATCAAATTTTAACCACATTCCCGGCGGCGCGAATGTGTTATACATGGACGGTCACGTGGAGTTTATTCGCTATCAGGAGGTGGGCGGCACACCGCCGTTAAACGGCCTGGTCGCCAGAGCGCTTGGCGTCCTACTGCCAGCAATGTAATTCTCCGTAACGCTCGCTGCCCTTTCAAATGCAGTTTCTTGCTGCAAGCGTTGGTTGGCGGCAAGGATAACGCCAATAGCCTGACGGCGGCGTGTTTCTGCTGCGGCATTGACGGCGTCACGGTCTGAGTTCAGGCCGGTTTTCCCTTTGTTACATGGCTACCAGATTTTCCATTCATCTCGGTGGGGGCGGGTGAGCATTCCTGCCGCCTCCTCGTCGCCGACGATCTCCTCGGTCTCGGGGGCCCAGTTGATCACACGCCCTGTCTGCGCCGCGACATTGACCAGATGTGCGATGGTGTCGCAACGGATAGCCATTTCTACCGGGCATACTGTTTCCGCTCTTGATTTTACACAATCAATGAAATTGCGGACGTGTCCCTTGGATTCATATACCCGTTGGGCATCCGGCTTCAATTCTTCTTTCCACAACTCCTGATTGCTTGCATAGAACGTTCCGCCCGTGAAATCACCAATCCATCCTTCTGTTCCGTGAAATACCACGCCGTCGCCGTCGCGCCATCGTTGCGAATAATACGTCATGACCACGTCCTTGGCGGTATGCATGTCCATCATGCGGAGTTTCACGCCATTTTCATAATCGCACAGTACATCCCAGCGTTCCAGCGTCCGAAAGATGCCCTCCGTGGGCGTCGTTCCCGTTCCTTCATAACGTATGGGGCTGGTATGGTCGGTCTCGTTGGCCCATTGCGCGATTCCAAGGGGATGAATGGCGCACCCGGCCACAAATCCCAGCGAAGTTTCCGGGCAATGATAGCCGCCCCAGGGCGTACACCGGTCAACGGTATAAGGAACAAGCGGCGCGGGTCCCTGCCATGCGTCATAATCAAGGTCGTCTGGAACAGGAACTTCGGCTGTTGAGCCATAAGGCGGGGTGTGGTACTGGTTGGTGTCGTTCAACACATTGCGGCACCATACGTCTATCCGTTCCAGTTTCCCAATGTACCCGTTGCGCACGAGCTCCACCATTTTCGGGAATAACGACTCGGAACGATATTGGGTTCCAAACTGAAATATCCGTTCGCCGCCATTCACCGCGTCCCTCAGAAGTTTTGCCTGCTCCAAATCCAGGGTAAGCGGCTTCTGGCAATAGATGTCTTTGCCGGCGCGCGCCGCCGCGATAGCCATTGGGGTGTGCCAGTTGTCGTGCGCGCCAATGAATACGGCGTCAACATCCGCGTTTGCTATCACTTCACGAAAATCTTCATACACCCGGGTTGTGTCGGCAACACCGTAATGCCGGTTAAGTTCTTCCGCCATCGCAACACGACGCGATGTATAAGCGTCGCAAACAGCTACAACACGAACATCCGGATATTGATTAAGCCAGTTCTTGTGGTAATGGCCAATATTGCCGCAACCGAGTAGCGCTACATTTATGCGATTGCCTGGCGCATCAGCCCCGAAAACCGAAGGGGGGACTATCATTGGAACGGCGAATGCCGCTGAAGCGGCAAGCCCGCTCTTGATAAACGCGCGCCTGCTGACGTATTTCTTCTGCATAGTTCATCCTTTCATAAATGTAGTTTTGAACACCACTTCTGACGATATAGGGGACTCCGAGAACATGCTGCCGATTATATCTTACCCATTTCTGTTTGCGCTTGTGAAAGCATATCCGGGGCAAGGATCAATAATAAGTATACCTTGTTCGCCGGCACCGCGCAAGCGTCTGATTTTCTGCAAGAAAGGGTTTAGCGGTGCCAGGTGTAACAGGTATAATGATCGTGATGCTACTGGGCGACAACCGTGTACGCCTGTTGCTTGACTACCGCCTCGGCGGTTAGAATTAAGGACGCAGGTCTTATGACGCGCTGTACTCTTCTATTGGCTCTTGTTCTCACTCTTTTGATGCGCATGGCGGTTGCGCAGGAGGACATCCTCATTGCCGATTTCGAGGGCGATGATTATGGCGCCTGGACAACGACGGGTACGGCCTTTGGCAGTGGGCCGGCGCGGGGAACCTTGCCCGGGCAGATGCGTGTGGGCGGATATCTTGGCAAAGGGCTGGTTAATTCGTTTCATGGCGGGGACGCGTCCCTGGGCAGATTGACGTCGCCGTTCTTCAAGATCGAGCGTAATTACATTAACTTTCTCATTGGCGGCGGTGGCCACGCGGGCAAGACCTGCATGAACCTGTTGCTTGACGGTACAATAGTGCGCACGGCGCACGGAACGAATACCGCGCCGGGCGGCAGCGAGACCCTGCGGTGGCAGTCGTGGGACGTGGCCGAGTTTATTGGGCAGCAAGTACAGATACAGATTGTTGATGATCATACAGGGGGCTGGGGACATATCAACGTGGACCATATCGTGCAAAGCAATGAAAAGGTATTCTCCGAACGGACGCGGAAAATTATCGTGGAGAGCCGTTTTTTGAACCTGCCTGTGCAAAACCGCGCGCCCAAAACGTGGATGCGGTTGCTGCGCGACGACGCCATCCTGCGCGAGTTCGACATCGAATTGGCAGCGTCGCCCGGGGAGACGGATTTTTGGGTTACCCTGGAGCTGTCCGAATACATGGGAGAAACATTGATCCTCCGGGCGGACAATATTGCGCCGCGCAGCCAGGGCTTTGACATGATCACGCAGGCAGACGGCATTATCGGCGGCGAAGACCTCTATCGCGAGAAATACCGCCCTCAATTCCATTTCTCGGCGAAACGGGGCTGGCTGAACGATCCGAACGGACTGGTCTATTACGACGGCGAGTATCACTTGTTTTTCCAGCATAACCCCTATGGTTGGAACTGGGGAAACATGACCTGGGGGCACGCCGTCAGCAGAGACCTCGTTCATTGGGAGGAACTGGGCGACGCGCTTCACCCGGACGAATTCGGCACGATCTTCTCGGGTTCGGCGGTTGTGGACTGGCACAACACCACGGGTTTTCAGACCGGCGAACGACCGCCGCTGGTGGCCATCTACACTTATGCGGGCGGGAGCAATCCCTGGTCCAAAGAAGCGAAACACACCCAGGGAATCGCCTACAGCAACGATCGGGGCCGCTCCTGGACGAAATACGAAGGCAACCCTGTGCAGGAGCACATCATCGGCGGCAACCGCGATCCAAAGGTAATCTGGCATGAGCCATCGAACCAATGGGTCATTGTCCTGTTCCTGGATAAAACCCAGATGGCCCTCTTTACGTCGAAAGACCTGAAGACCTGGCGCAAAACCCAGGAACTTGAGGCTTTCTTTGAATGCCCGGAACTGTTTGCGTTGCCTGTGGACGGCGATCACGAACGTATCAAGTGGGTGCTGTATGGCGCATCCGGCGCGTATTTCACCGGCGACTTTGACGGCGAGACATTCACGCCCGACGGCGACGCCATCTCCTTCAACTACGGCGACTGTTTCTACGCGTCGCAGACCTTCAACGACATTCCACCCGAAGACGGACGGCGCATCCAGATTGCCTGGGGCCGTACCGGACACCCCGATATGCCCTTTAACCAGATGATGAATTTTCCAGTTGTCCTCAATCTGCGTCAGACCGACGCCGGACCTCGTCTCTTCTCATGGCCGGTTCGAGAGATCGAAACGCTCTATCGGCAGAGCCATACGCTGGAAGGCCTATCGCTTGATGAGGCCAACCACGCCCTCGAATCGGTCAAAGGCAATCTGTTGGACGTTACTATCGTTTTCGAACCGAGCGATAACGCCGCCGTATTCGGCGTCACTGTCCAGGGGCTAACCATTATCTGCGACCTGGAAAGACAGGAACTGCGCTGCAAAGACAAGACAGCGCCATTGCGTTGCGAAAAGGGGCGTGTATCATTGCGTCTGTTGGTGGATCGCCTTTCTGTGGAGATTTTCGCAAAGGGCGGACAGGTATATATGCCCATGAGTCATGTCGGCGACCCGGCAGGTACGGAACTACAGTTGTTTGCAACGGAAGGACAGGTCGCTATTGCCGCGCTGACCGTACACGAACTCGCCTCGGCATGGAGATAACGCTTACAGGTCTGACCCGTAATCGGGGTATTTCTTAGTCAGGATAATTAACAGGAAGGAGCAATCTCATGGAAGACAGGAGCCTTACCCGGCGCGCTTTTCTCGCCGCTGCAGGGACAGGCGTCGCTGCGACGGCGCATGTTGCTTGCGCGAATACGGCGCGGGTTGTGCCGGGGCGCATCTCGCCCAACGAACGCTTGAACATTGCCGCCATCGGCGTAGGCGGTATGGGCCGCGCTAACATAGAAGCGTGCGCCACGGAAAACATTGTCGCGCTGTGCGACGTAGACGATAGTGCCGCCGCCCAAACGTATAGGACGTACCCTGATGCCAATCGTTACCGCGATTTCCGGATAATGTTCGATAAGGAGCATAAAAATATTGACGCTGTGATTGTAGCCACGCCCGACCATACCCATGCTGTTGCGGCCGTAGCCGCCATGCGCGCCGGTAAACATTTGTTTTGTCAGAAACCCCTGGCGCACAGTGTCCACGAAGCGCGGTATCTTACCGAGGTCGCCCGCGAGACCGGCGTCCAGACGCAAATGGGCAATCAAGGACATTCCTCAGAACAGATTCGGCGCCTGCGCGAATGGGTGCAGGCGGGCGCTATCGGGCAGGTGCGTGAAGTGCATGCCTGGAGCGATCGCCCGGTGGGCGGCGACCCGTGGTCTGATTTTCCCATCATGAAACGACCCGACGAAACACCAGCCGTCCCCGATACGTTGGACTGGGACTTGTGGCTTGGGCCTGTTTCGTATCGCCCCTATCATCCAATTTATTGCCCCACCACCTGGCGCGGTTTTTATGATTTCGGCACAGGCGCCTTGGGCGACATGGGCTGTCATATTCTCGACCCGGCGTTCTGGGCGCTGGATTTAGGGCATCCTGAAAGCGTTCAGGCTACCACCACCCATTACAATCCACAGGTCAGCGAAGAGACATTCCCGCGCGCATCCATTGTACGCTATCAGTTCCCGGCGCGAGGCGATATGCCGCCCGTGTCGCTTACCTGGTACGATGGCCGTCTTAAACCGCCCATCCCGAGAGATTTTGAACCGGACATGCAACTGGACAACAACGGCGCAATCCTCATTGGCGACAAAGGCACGGCTATTCACGGTTCTCACGGCGCGGGAGGGTTGCGTTTTCTTCCGCTCGAAACAATGCGTGAGTATAAAGGACCTCCAAGGACGTTGCGCCGAATACGCCAGAGCGGCAACGCCCATGAACAGGATTGGATTCGCGCATGCAAGGATGGCGAACCCGCAAGCGCCTGCTTTGACTACGGCGGCCCCCTCACAGAGATGGTGTTGTTGGGAGTGGCGGCCATGCGCATAAAAGACCGTAAACTTGAATGGGATGCAGACAAACTGCAATTCACCAACAACGATGAGGCCAATGCCTTTATCAATCCTCCCTATCGCGAGGGTTGGTCATTATGAGATGGTCAGTACGTAAACCCTCTGGTCGAAATAGAACGCCATGCTCTCTGATGCCTTTTGCTCCTTCTTGTTATATGGCGTAAGACGCAGTTTCGAGTGCATAGGCGTACGTAACTCAGACCCTTGCCCAAATAAAATCTATGTTATAATGGTTTCCGATCCTTGGATAATTGACCGAGAGCGGATATATTGCATCTTATTGCTGAAATCATCAGACAAGAAGAAGGAGAGAATCATGGACATGAAGCGTAGAAGTTTTTTGACGGCAGCGGCAGCGGGCGCGGGCGTTTTGGCGGCAAATTCGACCAGGACGGCCATGGCCGCGCCGCCGGAAGGACGCCCTTTCGCCAATCTACCCCTGAAAATTTCATGCAGCTACGGCTGGCTGCGGGACTGCCTGCCCAGGGACAGTTCGCCCATGGACATTTTTAAGTTGGCCGCCGAGTGGGGGTTTCCCGCTGTAGAAGATTTAGGCGCTGGTGGGAACCGACGGTATTACGACCAGTTTGTTGAAGCGTCTCGCGAGACAGGCGTCAAATGGAGCTGCGTCATGGGCGCGGGCCGTATTACGCAGGGGGAAATGCTGGATGTGTCGCAGCATGATCGCCTGGAACAACAATGCCGGGAAGCCATTGAACAGGCCAAGGGGCTGGACTGCAAGTGCATTGTCGGGCTTACAGGTGAAACCCACTCGGAATGGACGATCACCTATGACAAGTGCGCACAAAATGTGATCAAATTCCTGCGCCGCGTTAAGGGGATGCTTGAAGACAATGGCATTACAATGGTGCTTGAAACATTGAACCAGTTGCGGGACCATCAGAACTTCTGGTTGACGACCACCGACCAGGCGCAGTTGATTGTGTTGGCAGTGGACAGCCCGAATGTAAAGCAATTGTATGACATCTATCATCAGCAGATTTCCGAGGGCAACCTGATTCCGAATATCCAGAACAATATTGACGGCATCGCTCACTTCCATATTGGCGATCACCCGGGCCGAAGACAGCCGGGTTCGGGCGAAATCAATTACCCGAATGTATTTAAGGCCCTCGCCGAAACGGGTTATGACGGCTATGTCGCGGTCGAATGCGGTCATACCGACGGCGCGGAAAACGCCATCAGAGACCTGCTTCGTTGCTTTGACGGCTGGGCCTAGGGCTAGTCTCACTTGCTCTACGTTACGCGGCACAATAATGAGAAAGCAGCGCACAACCCCTGTCGCTCTTTGCTCCAGCGCCATACTGGTCTAACTCTTAGCATGCGCCTGCGTCAAAAGGCTATACCTACCCAATGACGCAGGCCGGTGAGTTTTGTGAAGTATTGTTTCGCATATAGTTAAGCGCTCATAAGCGAAAGGAATTGCCCGTGAAATCTACAACAATGTGCCTGGTAACCATCGTGCTTCTTGGCTTTGCTGGTTGTAATATTGCTGGAAATCCGGAAGCGGAAAAAGCAGCTATTGAAACCGCTGAACAATGGTTGCGCCTTGTGGATGATGGCCGCTATGCTGAGAGTTGGGCGTCGTCAGCCGACTTTTTCAGAGGCGCCGTTGATGAAAAAGAGTGGGTGGCCACCATGCAATCCATGCGAAAACCCCTTGGCAAGAACCTGTCGCGGGAGGTGAAGTCATCCCGCTATTTGACGCAGGCGCCAGGCGCGCCCGATGGCGAATACGTCGTAATCCAGTTCAAGGCCTCATTCGAAAACAAGAAATCCGCCGTGGAGACTGTCACCCCCATGCGCGAAGAAAATGGGGAATGGCGTGTTTCGGGCTATTATATGGAATAGTAAGGGTTGTTTGAATTTTGATGAACTGCCATGTGTAGAAGATATGACACCCACGTAAAATAGAAAGCGGCCAATGATGCATAAAATGGTCTTATCGTTTCTGGTGATGCTGGTTGCCTTTTCTGCCGTCGCGGAGACGCGAGTGCCCGAAGCGGTGAATATACTTGTGGTCTATTACAGCGAAAAAGGCCACACGCGGGCCATGGCTGAGGCGGTAACCGAAGGCGCTGCTGCTGTGGAGGGCGCGGTGGCTCGCCTCCAGAGCGTGTCGGAGGCAACAATTGATGATGTCTTGGCTGCGGATGCTGTGATTGTGGGAAGTCCGGTGTATAAGGCCAATGTGGCGCCGCCTGTACAGGAATTCATTAACCAGTGGCCTATCAAGGACGGCGCCCTGAAAGACAAACTGGGCGCGGCATTTTCAACGGGTAGTGGGATTTCAGCCGGCGAGGAGTTGGTGCAACTGGATATTATTCATGCCATGCTCGTATGCCAGATGATAATCATAGGCGGCCCGAACGCAAGCCAGCCATTTGGCGCATCCGCAATTACAGGCGAGACGCCCTGTAACCCAGGGGAAGAAAAACGTGAGGCAGGATATGTCTTGGAGCATTACCTCGAAAAGGGAAAAGCGCTGGGCGCCAGAGTCGCTCAACTTGCCGTACGGATGAAAGCGGTGCAGTAACAGTCCGGGCAACCAACGGCCAACACACTGCCATGTCGCCCGCCCCCTTTTTCGGTTGTTGGCCGGCTGTTGCCAACGGAGGTCGTTGGCCATGTTTTGCAGGTGTTCTGCTTACCCGATGATCAGCAGGGCGAGAAAGGGGACAACATTGAAGAAGAGAAACAGCATCTTAAACGCCCCAAGAAAGATATACATGACCACGCCATAGGTTTCCCTTGATGCCGGGAACCACCTGCGGTGCAGGCGATAGGGAAAATCGGGCAGTGCCAGAAATATGGCGCTCCATAAGAGCAATAACCCACCATTCATGATGGTACACCACATAAAAAATGTGGTCAGCGTTTGTATGTCCATAATCTTCTTTCCTTCGGGTTTCGCTTCCGTTTTCGGGGTACAAAAAAGGACTGGACTGGTTTCTTACCTGTCTGTGTATATCAGCGTCACACCCGCCTCAGGTTGCTGTGTTGTCAGCCATAATCGCATCAACGCCATCATGAGCATGTCGCCGTTGGTAACGGCTTCATAATGGTCGTGCGCGTGGGAGGCTTTGGGCAACGGCGCATCGGCCAGAAAAAGTTTCGTGCCTTGCTGGGCAAAGCGTTTCGCCGCGTTGAGATAGGAGTCTTCACCCGTCAGTTCGTAAGCGTTAAGCATGAGCCAGACGGCGTCGCCGACAGTCCCCGGCCACACAGGACTATCCAGAATGATTTCCCTGTCGCGATACAGAACCGCCTCTTCGAGGATGGTCTGACGATAGGCGTCCAACGCTGTCTGGCGATAACGCAGCATGAGCACATTGGCGCGACCCACACGCGCGCCGCTTCCGTAAGCGTTTGACCATAGGTTTGCGTCGCTCGGCGTAGTTGTTGTGCCTTGCTCGTTTCGTTCTTGTGTGAACACTGCGTCGTTGGCGGCGGCAACGGCGCGCATCTCTTCGGCAAGTTCAGCGGGCATGTTTGAGGCGGCATTTTCCAGGGAAATGGCCAGTGAGACGTCATGAGAACGTCTGGCGCCGTTTTCCGTGCTGCCGCCCACGAGATAGCCGCCCTCATGCAGCCGCGCGCGCTCGAGACCTTTCAGGACGGCGTCAATGGCGCGCACAAAGATTTCGCTGCCAGTTTCGGCGTAGGCTTGCGCCCAGGTCTCGATATAGAATCCTCCGTGGCGCGCGTAGGGCGCGTTCACGCCCGGGCCGTGTTCGCTTATGCCGGCGTGCCTCGAAAAATCGCCGGTGTTGTGGTCGCCAATTTGATGTTCCCAGAGTCCGACGGCGAAGCGGCGACAGGCTTCAGGCGCAAGCTGCCAGCTCCGTTCCCACAGCGTCCAGGGCCGATAGAATTCGTGAATGTTTCCCGCGCGATGTTCGAGCGGTTGATTTGCGCGCAAATCCCAGCCGGCATGTTCGCCCCAATAGAACAGGCCGGTGGCGGGGCTCTGACAATGCTCAAAGAAATATTTCAACGACGCGTCTGCTTCTTCGGCGTAGGTCGTTTGTCCCGTGATCGTCGTCAACGCATACAGTATCTGATACAGGTTCAGGCAATGCTGCGGGTTCGCGCCGCCCAACATCCGGTCGGGGGCGCGTATGCCCCACTCCTCGCGAGGAATGGCCGCCGCGGTCTTCAGCGCATCGCCTTCAAGCATTCGCAAGGTTGTCCTGTCAAGTTCTTCGGCAAACAACGGTGTGTGAACATCGCCATACGTATCCCGGCCGTGTTCGAGCATCATTTGCGCATAGTCAACGACCGCTTGCAGGTAATCGGCATTGTCGGACGTGGCAGCGTCAAGTATGCCCGGCGACATAAAGCCCATTGTCAACAGGAACAGCAATGTAAAACGACGATTATCCTTGAGTTGTTTCACGGCAAGCCCTTTCTGACTTCGTTGCTGTTTGTGTGTTTCCAGTATAACACAGGCTTCCTTGCAACGGCATTGCGTTGACACGCCTTTGACGCCTTGTGTAGAATGTGTTTCAGGTTTCCAGGTTCATGGCGGCTAGTCTGTCGCATGGGGGGGGTAACAATGGCAAGGCCCCCATTATCCGGAACATATCCGTGTTATATCCGGGAATTCGCCAATAAGGACAGTGTTGTGTCTGATATCAATATAAGCGTTGTTATTTTACAGTATATCTGCTTGCTCTTCTCGTTAAGCGTTCACGAGGCGTCGCACGCCGCCATGGCGAATTATTGGGGCGACCCGACGGCGCGGTTGATGGGCCGTATGACATTGAATCCTGTAAAACATATTGATGTGATGGGCACGGTTATCTTGCCGATTTTCGCCATGATCAGCGGGTTCCCGCTGTTTGGCTGGGCGAAGCCAGTGCCTTTTAACCCGCGCAATCTGGTGGACCACCGTCGCGGTCCGGTGATGATTGCCCTTGCGGGACCCGGCTCGAACCTGCTCATGATACTGGGGGCGGCGATACTATTGCGCGCGCTGGCAGCGTCGTTGAATGTGTTTTCCGAATCACCGGCGCTAATCATGTTCATTCAGACATTTTATTTTCTGGCGCTTATCA
>SLFT01000149.1 GCA_007124105.1 Candidatus Hydrogenedentota bacterium
TGAATTGCGGACAAAACGCGAAGAGATGCGCGAATCCATCGCGCAGCAACGTCTTGACACGGCCCGTTTTTACGAACGCCGCCGTGAGTTTGGCGCCGCGAAGCTTTACTATGAAATGGTGTCCAATGATTTCGCCGATACGACTGTGGCCGCCGTGGCCGATGAATGGTTGGCGCAGAGCGAGGGTATCAAACACGTGGGCGACAAATATGCCGAAGGCATTCGCTCGTCGTTATGATTGCCGTGACACATAGAAGCGCGCGCGCCTCTTGCGCGTTGCTGCTGGCTGTGGCAACAGGCGCAGTATTTCTGGTCGGATGCGGCTACACCACCCAGAGCTCGCTTGATCCTATGTATCAAAGCATTGCGGTGTCGCCCTTTTACGACAAAAGCCCGCACTATGATTTGCAGGCGCCGCTGACAAATGCCCTGGCGCGAAAATTTATGATGGACAACCGTCTACAAGTGGCGCCGCCGGACGAGGCTGATTTGTTGTTGGAGGGTATTCTGCTGGATATAGAGCGGCGGGGACTCACGACTGATCGCGACGAAGTGACGCAAGCATTGCTTGTTGTAACGGCCTCCGCCCGGCTTACGGACTTGAAGAGCGGAACCGTGTTGTGGCAGGAACCGGTAATTGCGGGGGAAAAATCCTTTTACACCCGCGCGGCAGGAGCATCTTCCGACCGTTTGCGCGGCAACGCGGAGGTCTACCTGACCACTGTACGCTCTTTCGCCTCCGAGGAAGAGAACCGCGCTGTGTCCGAAGCGCTTGAACAGCTGGCCTCCACTATTTTCTTCCGGGTTGTGGAGCCTTGGTAGATGGCGGTAAGCATCCAAAACTTTACCCAGGCCATTGGCAAGCAGTCGCCGCCGCCCATTGTTCTGTTTACGTCGGGAAAAGCGGCTTTTGGCAAGGAGGCTTTTGAACCCTATCTGGCGGATATGGCCATTGACAGGATGATAGCCGCCCACGTGTCGCCTGATATGCGTGATTTGGCGCTCACGATAGCGTACGCCGACGAAACGGAGCCTGGCCAGGTGGCAGAAGAAGCGCGAACCATGCCGTTCCTTGTTGAAAGGCGCGTTATCCTTGTTCGTAACGCTGATGTGTACATGAGTATGTCGAGCGAAAAGAAATCGCCCTTGCTTCCCCTGCTTGAGTGTGTTGAATCGCCATGCGACACTACTGTATTAATGTTGGTGGCGCCCAACGCGGACAGACGCAAACGCCTGTACAAGGCCTGTGAAAAGAATGGCGTGGTTGTCGAGTGTCCGCAGCTTGACGATCGCGCGTTGGCTCAGTGGATTCGTGAAAGGGTCTCCGAGCGGGAACTTACCATTAGCGCAGGGGCAGTAGCGGCGTTAATAGAACGGGTGGGCAGCCGCCTCTCCGACATGGTGAACGCCATTAACCTGGTCACGAATTACGTTTCCGGTGGAGAAGCCGTTACCGAGGCGGATGTTCGGGATGCCTGCGCGGATGTGGCCGAAGCTACGGTCTGGGCATTAACCGACGCCATTGCCCAATCAAATACGACGGCGGCGCTTGAAGCGCTTCATGAGCTTCTGGCCATGAACAAGAACTTCGAGGAAATTATGGGCATTATCAACTGGTTGCTTGAAAGCGCTTACCGCGCTCATCCTGATACGCGGCCAAGTGTGAGCAAACGATTTGTCGCCGATAAGGTAACGCCGCTGGCGCGAAAATTTACGGTCGAAAAACTGGTCGCCGCACTGGCTTTATGCACACGCACACATTTTTCTCTTCGTACGACAGGCGCGGACCAGCGTCTGCTGCTTGAAATGCTGGTGATCAAACTGGCCGCGGCCAGAGGTAAACGCGCCACAGCGGGGCGCGCAAGATAACAGCCGTCTGGACTCGCCTGAAGATGCATGCAACGTCAAATACGTTATTGCTTCTTGCGCAACGAGGGGTGTGAGCCTCTTGGTTGCATCTCATGGCGGCAATGGGGTAGATTTAACAACGGGGCGTCCCGCGTGTATAAGCAAACGCCTGTCAATAATATGTAATGACCTGATGGTGATAACGTGTCGAAAAAAAAATTGTTTATAGCCGTTCTTCTCGTGTGCGCCACGTTCGCGCGTGCCGAAACGGCTCATTTTTCCGTTGGCGTCTCTGCGGATGGCGTTACTATTTCCGCGACGCTTCGTTATGCCGGCGATACGCCTTATGTATCGCTTGGCGATTTGCTCCGCGATTTGGGCGGCGCTGTACGCGTCTTGCCCGAACAGCTGCAGGCCAACCATGTCGGCAAAACCGTTATATTGGGCGACGGCGATGTTGCCGTATCCGCGCCTGGTCTTTCGTATTCGTTAATTCATCCTGCTCGCGCCCAGGATGAGGACATTTACATTTCGCTGGTGGATACGCCCGGCTTCTTCTCTCGCGCTTATCAGATACAGGTTGAGCAGGTGGAAGCGCCTCTCCCGCCTCCAAGCCTTACTCCTATTACGCCTGAAGAATCGCTTCTCGAGGAGCCGGAGGAACTGATGCTGGAAGGGCTTGCGCCGTTGTCGGCGCCAGCCGCTGACATGGAATCAGGGGAAGAAGAACTGACGGACGCGCTTCTTGGGGAATTATTAACGGAAGAGACGGAGGCTGATCCAGAAGATGAGCCGGGAGCGGTAAGTGTTGACGATGCCGGCCCGTTTTCCTTGATCGTGACAAGTATTGTCCTGGATCCGGGACATGGCGGGCAGGATAGCGGCGCTGCTGTTGGCGACGATGTGGTTGAAAAAGATATTTCCTTGGGAATAGCGTTGCATTTGCGTCATCTGCTCAAAGAGATGACGCTTTCCGCAATTCATTTGACCCGCGATGGAGATGTGGATATGTCTCCCAATATGCGCGCGAAAGCGGCAAACGCAGCGGGCGGCGATCTGTTAATCAGTATACATGTGGGTTATGCGGGCACACCTTTTGCGGAAGGCACGACAATTTTTTCCGACCAACTTCCGCTTCTATCGGACGGCAGGGCAACCCAGGAGTTGCGAGAACAATTTGCGGCGCGACGCACCTATGGCGAACAGGCCGCGCCACTGGCCCATCATATAGCGCAGAATCTTGCCGCCGGGAAAGATACTCTCGGGCCGGTCACTGTGCGCATGGCCCCCTTGATTTTACAGCGTTTTGCAGAAATGCCTTGTGTACTGATTGAAACGGCTTACTTAAGCAATCCAGAACAAGTTGCGCTTTTTTCCGACGAA
>SLFT01000086.1 GCA_007124105.1 Candidatus Hydrogenedentota bacterium
CGGCTCACCTACCCAACCGGCGAAGCGCCCTACGATGTGCTGGTCGGAGACCTGAACCGTGATGGCCTGCCGGATGTTGTGACGCTCGATTGGGAAACAACCACAGCCTCCGTCCTGCTGGCCAACGACGCCGGCGGTTATTCAGAACCGACGTCGTTTGATTTGGGTAACGCCCCGCGCGCAGCGGTGTTGGCTGACTTGTCCGGCGATGGCATACTTGATGTTGCTGTTGTGAACGAAGAAAACGCTCAGGTCACATTAATGTTTGGCGACGGCGAAGGTGGCTTTGAGGATTACACCGTAATCAATCTTGCGTCGGGCTCAAACCCGCGCGCACTTGTCGCCGCGGATATCAGCAACAACGGAATCCTTGATCTGGTCACAGCCGATACAGGCACAGCGACCGTAACCTTACTTATCGGCGAAGGGAACGGCAATTTCCTGGAGCCACTCAGCGTTCCCGTTGAACACGCGCCTGCGGGACTTTGGGCGGGCGACCTTACTGGAAACGGCATCGCCGACATTGTGACAGCAAATCCCGACGGCAATACGCTGGCTATTCTCGAGGGAACCGGTATTGATTATCTACCGGCAAAACTGTTGCCCTGTGGCTATATGCCGTATCTCGTTGAAGCGGCTGACCTGAACAACAACGGGATGCGTGACTTAATTGTGGGCAACGCAGGCTCCGGCGATTTGTCGGTACTTCATGCTCTCGGCGACGGTACGTTCAGCGAGGAAAGGCGCTTCGCTTTTCCCCATCCGATCGGCCGCTTTGTTGTGGCCGATCTCAGCGGCAACACAACACCTGACATTGCCGCGCTGTTATTTGACAAGACAAGCGACGACAGACAACCCATCAGCCGATTCGCAGTCATGCACGGCGATGGCGCCGGCGGGTTTGACGCCCCCGCTGTTTATGGTTCTGGCTGGCACGCCTTCGCAATTGCGGCCGCAGACCTTAACAAAAACGGCCGCCTGGATTTGATTACCGCCGACTATACCACCGACACGGTGTCCATCGCCTACAACCGAGGTCGTGGCCTGTTTGAATCGGACCGTCGTTTCCCGGTTGGTTCTCGCCCTGAAACTGCGGCAATCGCCGATTTGAATCAGGACGGCAACAGCGACCTTGCCGTACTCAATGTAGACAACAATACCATATCACTCCTCGCTGGGAACGGCGACGGCACTTTTGACGCGCTGACGCCCATTCTGTTGCCTGGTAAACCGCTCGCTATGGCCGCAGGCGACGTGAACAATGATGGAAAATCGGATATTGTAGTCACTTTTACACGCGATGCGCGCGCGGCAGTCTATTTCGGAACAGGCGCCGGTATTTTCGCCGCGCCTCGCTTCTTCCCCATCCAAACAGACAACAAGCAAGGCATGCCCGAAGCGCAGTCTATAGCCCTGGGCGACATCAATAACAACGGAAAACTTGACATTGTAACGGGAAACAGCAACACCGATTCTGTCTCTGTTCTTATTAACAACGGTTCAGGCAACTTCGAGGCCCCCATTGTTTCATCTGTCGGCAATTATCCAAGAAATATCCATCTGGTGGACACCAACGACAACGGAAAGTTAGACCTGGTATTTCTAAGCAGCCGCGACCCCTCATCAGCAACAGACGCGGCCGAACCACGGGTGGTCCGCTGGTTCGGAAACGGAGACGGCACTTTTGACAAGGACACCCATCTGCGTTTCGCAACCGCCGCAGCCCCCAGGATGATGGCTATGGGCGATGTCGCCGGCAATGGACGCATGGACGCCGTTACTGTCCATCCCGGCAATAACAGTGTCTATGTGCTGACAGGGCAGCAAAACGGACGATTTGCAGCCGCCACAAGAGTATACATGGGTTATCAGCCCATGGCTGTTACATTGGCGGATATCAACCGGAACGGGCGCGCTGACCTGGTTGCAATTCTCAATTCCGGCAGCATTCTGGTTCGTTTCAGTCGCGGTGAACTGAAATTTGAGGCGCCCAACAATTTCATCGTATCCAAGGGCATGACGAAAAGTCTTGTCGCTGATCTGAACGGCAATGGCCTTTTGGACATGGTTGTCCTGAATATCGCACAAAATGACGTTGGCATCCTGCTAGGCAGAGAACCATAAAACGCCCGCCAGGAATAATGAGTAGAGACGCATCAGGCACAATAGCGAAGATGAAATGGGAAGAACGCTTCCAGAGAAACAACATTAGTGGGAAATATGGAATTGCCAAAAAGCGCGCGAATATGTTACAATCTTAGCGTGATTTTTTGCCTGTACAGACTGTAGAGTGTCGCTTGTGCGTAGTTGTTGGAAGGAAAATAATTAGCACTAAAAACATGTTGTTAAGCAGTACGATGGGGAATAAAAAAACGAATATAACGGGCTGGTGGCATCGTTATTGGCAGAGGGATTGATATAATGACAGAGAGTAATGTAAAGAGGGACTACACACCATTGGGGGGCATGGGCGTGGGAGCTACTGGAATTGACCATGGGAACAGATTCTATAATGACATGCTGACGCCCATTGGACAAGGTCCGATGATGCCCAACAGTTTTCCTGTGCTGCGCGTAGCCACAGGCCACGGCGCGCCATATATCCGGGCATTATGCTGTAGCCCTACGCAAAAATCCAGCGGCCCCCACCACCCCGACTTTCTGAGTGCGAATGCATACAAACAACATCTTTCCTATCCGATATTAGCCTGTCAGTTACAAGACAACGGCGCACCAGTGCAGGCGATATGGACCTATCTTGCGCCGCTGGCCCCCTATGACCACGTAGCTGCCGTCATGCCTTGCATACTGCTCAGAGTGCGCGTCGCCAACCCCACGAGGCAACCCCTGTTATGCTCCATCATGTTTTGCATGGACAACCTTGCAACGGAGGTAACTGACGACGGCGCCACCATACCCGCGCCAATTCACGGTATCCACATCGAACCAACCCTCGACGACAACCGCAGCCGCCAGGGCGCCAACCTGTTCAGAGGCGCTGTCGCCGAGGCATCAGCAAAAACACTGAAATCGTTTGTCCGCAATGCAATTATCTTCGGAGACCGCCGCAATACAAGCGCCAGCGCACGCCCACACTTGTGTCTGGGCGTCAAAGAACAGACCACCACAAAAATCTCACTTGGCGCTTGGGACCCACGATCCCCGGAAAGCACCTCCCATTTCTGGGGCGCCTTCCAGGATACAGGCCAGGCCGTACC
>SLFT01000111.1 GCA_007124105.1 Candidatus Hydrogenedentota bacterium
GACCCAACCTGCTGGCGGACATTACAAACGCCCTGCGTCCGCTCAATATTGATATCCTGAACGCCCAGTTTGGCCCTGGGGAAAACAACAGCAACCATTTCGATTTCCAGTTCGAGGCCGCTGATCAACAGGTCATTGAACGCGTTGCGCGCACCGTAAAAAATGTCCCGGGCGTACTGGCGGCACAGCCTATGGGCGCGGAAGAAATGAAGCCCGAAGCAACAAAGACGGCAACGAAAAAGTTCCGCGCCAGACGATTGAAGGAAGTCAGTTGACGTGGAAGATGCGCCCTTTGAACTGGTCTCCGAATACGCGCCCGCCGGCGACCAGCCGGAAGCCATTGCTGCGTTGACCCAAGGGCTGCGCGAAGGGTTGCCGCATCAGACCCTGCTGGGCGTAACCGGCTCGGGAAAAACCTTCACGATCGCCAACGTTATCGCCAGGGTACAGCGCCCCACCCTCGTGCTGGCGCACAATAAAATCCTGGCGGCGCAGTTGTACGGTGAATTCAAGGATTTATTTCCCCATAACGCCGTGCAGTATTTCGTCAGCTATTACGATTACTACCAGCCGGAAGCGTATATCCCCACCACGGACACCTATATCGAAAAAGACTCCGCCATCAACGAAGAAATTGATAAGATGCGTCATGCCGCCACGCGCACCGTGCTGACCCGACGCGATTGCATTGTAGTCGCCAGCGTATCATGCATCTATGGCATCGGCTCGCCACAGGCGTATATGTCGTTGCGCGTAACCCTTGAAACCGGCGCGGCGCCCGGGCGAGACAAGATCATTGAAAACCTTATTGCCATGCAGTATGCGCGCAACGATATTGACTTCCATCGCGGCGTCTTTCGTGTGCGCGGCGATGTGGTGGACGTATTCCCCGCTTACGAGGCCGACCGCGCCGTGCGCATCGAGTTCTTCGGCGACGAGATCGAACAGATTTCGGAGATAGACCCGTTGCGCGGCGTTGTCATCCGCAAACTGCGCCGCACTGAAATTTTCCCGGGCAGCCATTACGCCGCTGAACAAGGCACTCTCGAACGAGCAACACGCGCCATACGCGCCGAACTGGCGGAACGCCTCAATGAATTACGCGGCGAGAACCAGGAACTATACGCGCAACGACTCGAACAACGCACCAACTACGACCTCGAAATGATGGAGGAATTGGGCTACTGCACGGGCATCGAGAACTACGCGCGTCATCTGGACGGGCGCCTGCCGGGCGAACCGCCATACACGCTAATGAGCTATTTCCCGGAAGATTTCCTGCTGGTGGTGGATGAAAGCCATATGTCCATACCTCAGGTGGGCGCCATGTTCCGCGGCGACCGGTCGCGCAAGGATAAACTTATCGAATATGGGTTTCGTTTGCCTTGCGCGCGCGACAACCGTCCACTCACCTTCGAGGAATTTGAGGAGCGCGTGAACCAGGTCATCTACATCAGCGCAACGCCCGCCGACTACGAACTCGAAAAGAGCGAAGGCGTTGTCGTCGAGCAGGTGGTGCGCCCCACGGGATTGGTGGACCCCGAGGTGGAAGTGCGCCCCGTAACAAATCAGGTGGACGATCTGCTGGAAGAAGCGCGCAGCCGCGCCGAGCGGGGCGAGCGCACCCTCGTAACCACACTCACCAAGCGCATGGCCGAAGACCTCACGGACTATTACCGGGACCTGGGCTTGCGCATCCGTTACATGCACGCCGATGTAGAAACGCTCGAACGGATTGAACTGATCCGCCAACTGCGCCAGGGCGACTATGATGTACTCGTGGGCATTAATCTGTTGCGGGAGGGGCTGGATATCCCAGAGGTGGCGCTGGTGGCCATACTCGATGCGGACAAGGAGGGGTATCTCCGCTCAGAAACCAGCCTCATCCAAACCTGTGGACGGGCCGCGCGCAATATCAAGGGACGGGTTATCATGTACGCCGACAAGACCACCGGCGCTATGAAACGCGCCTTGGATGAAATGAACCGGCGCAGAAAAAAACAACTGGCTTACAATAAGAAACACGGTATCACGGCAAGAAGCATTACCAAGGCCGTGCCCGACATGCTGCGCACGCTCTGCGACAGGGATTATGTTACAGTGGCCAAAGCGGCTGAGGAACCGGCGCTGTATCTTTCGGACCAGGATTTCGACAAAACCATTGCAACATTGCGCCGCCAGATGAAAGAAGCAGCGGACAAAATGGATTTTGAAAACGCAGTCCTATACCGCGACCGCCTCCTGGAACTGGAGCGCAAGAAAATCGAGTTGGGATTGTGAATGGTTTCTCGACGATCCTTGATGAGACCGACCAGGGTTTTCCCGTAAACCATGGTAGATAACATAATGCATCGGGCCTATCCCGTAATGCATAAAGGCATAGAAATACTTCACGGCATGACCAGGTTGGATACTTGTTATGACACATGATAATATGGCGATATCTTACTGCGGACGGTGCATCAAAAACACTTATGAGATGGCAGCATCGCCAAGAAGAACGCAACTTTTTATGGTCAGAATATACAGAAGCGGTAATCAGATAATTGCTTCTTCAAGAAAGACACACGATGATATATGACCGGCAATAAACCCCAAAAGGAAGAAGTCGGGCTGATACTGAGGACTTAAATCACCAACATATTTTTTTTGATCTTACTAAACTTTATTCCGTGTAGTCTGTGGGTTCCGTGGTCGTAAAAAGAAACAAGGAAGTCTTCATGCCGTTAATGTATGAAAAGGAGAGTTACCGCATACGGGGCGCTGCCTTTGAAGTGTATAAGGAGATGGGGAACGGTTATGGGGAGCCTGTCTATCAGGAATGCATGGAAAAGGAACTGTCCAGACAGGATATGCGCTTCGCCGCGCAGCGGCGCTATACCATCGCATACAAAGGTGACCCCTTGACGGTGGAGTATATTCCCGACCTGGTCTGCTTTGAACAGATCATTGTGGAACTGAAAGCGGTGAAAGCGATAACGAATGAACACAAGGCGCAGGTGATGAATTACCTGAAGACTACAGGTTTGCGGTTGGGGTTATTGATTAATTTCGGCCATTACCCCGGCGTTGAAATCGAAAGGATTGTTTTGTAGGAATACAACCACGGAATTCACAGAACACACGGAAAAAAGTCAATTACAGTGTATATCATGCGGAAGGTGTTGTGTTGAATAAAGTAACTTAGCCCGACAATATAAGTCAACGGCTCAAGCA
>SLFT01000009.1 GCA_007124105.1 Candidatus Hydrogenedentota bacterium
GCCGCCCATGCCGCCGCTCATGCCGCCCATGCCGCCCATCATGCCACCACCCATACCGCCCATGCCGCCGCCCATCATGCCGCCCATACCGCCGACGCCACCCATTGTATTGCGCAAAACAATTTTGAACAAGGTTTCAGAACCAGCGTTTCTAAGTTCATAGTAACGCGTTTCCAATTTTTCAAAGGATTCCCGACGAATAATCTGGGGCTTGCTTATCCAGATAAATCCGGGTTCCGCGGAATAGTCGAGCCCAAGGGGGCGCAACAAGGCCTGCAACGCTTCGGCAAGGGTTACGTTCTTAAGGTTGATGTATGGAACACGCCCGTCGGACTTCTCGCCGTACAAGGGGTCCACCTCTATCTGTGCCATTCCAGGCTGCTGTTGCTGTTGTTGTCCAAGCGCACCGGGCTGGCGCTGGCCAGGCGCGCCAGGCGGGCCGAACTGACCTCCCGGTCTGCCTGGCTGCGCGCCAGGCTGGCCGCCGCCGGCAGGAGGAAACGCGCCGGGAAACCCGGGCGCGCCAGGCGGTCCAACAGCGCCAGGAGTCGCGGGCGCAACGGGGTCCACCCGCGGCGCAGGCATAACCGCGCGGTTGTCAATAACAATATTAACGTCCCAGCTGTCCGCAATAAAGTCCACAATCTCGCTGATATGAATATCTTCAAACTCGATACTCACCGGCGATTCAAGCACCTGTTCAATGGCGGTTTTTTCTATGACATCCTCGTATTCCTCTTCAATATCAGGCACGTCGAACCGATACGGCTTGATGCCGCGCGCATCAGCGCCTTCGGGCAATCTTTTGGATTCTTCAATGAAGCTGCGGATCATAGCTCTGTCTTCAATGACGCCCAACTCCTGATCCTTTACGACCTGGCCATGCGAACCGAGGGTCGCTTTGTGCAGCCCTTCGCCGGCCTCTTTGTTTTCTGGATCGATAAGCAGCACATTGCTATAAATTTCAACGGCCGTGTCATAGCGCTCGGCTTCGAGATAGCGCTCGCCGTGATGTAACAGTTCCCGTATTCGGTCCCGACGAATTTCTTCAGCGGTCAGGTCCATTTCACCGCCACGTTCACGCATCATGCCGGGATCGATCGTCTCGAAGGTGGGCACACTTTCTACATCCACGCCCATCTTGGCCTGCTGCAAACGCGTATTCGCCCGTTCTTGATACTGACGGGCTTCGGTCAGATTGGGATCAAGCGCCAATGCGCGATTGAACTCTGTGAGCGCTTCTCGGTAAAGATCGCGTTTGTACAGATCAACGCCGCGGCGCAGATATTCTTCCGCTTCGCTGATGACCCCTTCCAAAGGCGGCGCCATAGCGGCGGCGTCCATGTTGTTATATTGCGCGGGGGCATGCTCGGCGGCAATCGCTTCCACCTGCATAACGGGCGGCGTCTGTTCACTACTGTCCGCCATGTCCTGGGCCAGGGCCGGCATCACGACCAAACACGCTGTAAGCAAGATATGCGGCAACGTGATGTTTCGTTCAAGTCCGGTATTCATTATGGTGTCGTCCTCCCGCTGTTTGCGGCACATTACCTTCTTGGAAATGCCAATCATTTTCTCTCTTGTTTCCATTATCGTGTCCGTAGTGTAAAGGGTCTTTCATGACTTTGGGAAAAAACAACAACAGTGTCGGCGTCCGAATTAATCTCAAGCAATTCGAACCCGGCAAACTGGTCGCCGACGGAATACCACGAGGTTCCGCCCCCGGCGCGTAGTCTGGCGCGTGGATTTCCGTCCACAACCTGTATGCTGAGCACTTGTATATTCAAGTCTTCCGCACGCACTTCCTGATCGGCTTGTTGACGCGCCTCCCCGGAATAATACCAGAATGGGTTACGCTCATAAAAGGTTACGTAGGTTCCCGGCACATCCAGAGGCGGCCGCGCCGGCGGCGGACCAGGCAAGCCCAAATCTTCCCTGTCAAGCGGGTCCTCGGGCAATTGTTGTCTGGGCGGCTGCAATCGCTGCCATTGCGGCGGCGGCGGCGGACTTAGAATCTGATACACACGGTATCCAAGAACAAGCACCATGACAATAAGCACCATGCGTTCTTTATTGTTCCAAATCCAATCGCCTATTTTTCGAATCTTATCCATACGTACTATCTATTCCACCCAACGGTTGGAATCAACCGATTCGCTATGCGGCAGATGTGATCCGTGATCCATTAATTTATGTATAACACGTTGCGTCTGAACCATATCCAGAAGCGTCTAATCGGCCCCACTTCATCCGCTGATACAGGCCGCCTGCGGGCGGCGGGCCCCGCTTCCCGCTCTACTCGTCTTGTTGTCTCGGGCGCCGGGGCTTCAGTCGGTTCGATATCCGCGGGCGGACGGTAATTGGCTTGCGTCAGCAGCAGCGACACGTTTAACTGGGGTTCTACGTTATACGCAATATAGGGATATGAAACCCTGATGGCCTCGACGGAAAAATAACGGCGTTCCTGTCTTAACTCATCAAGCATACGCGTCAA
The DNA here is from genome assembly GCA_007124105.1 of Candidatus Hydrogenedentota bacterium. GTDB lineage: Bacteria > Hydrogenedentota > Hydrogenedentia > Hydrogenedentales > CAITNO01 > SLFT01. Next base: position 2,495 of record SLFT01000009.1, read on the forward strand.
ATCGCGCGCCGAAATGGTGAAGCGTACGCCCACTGTCTGAAGCACCAACAATTCCGAAAACGCATTAGGAATACGGCGCGGCCAGTTAACAATCGTTTCTACGCTTGTCACATTGGCGGCTAACAGAAATTCGGTCAGCGAATCGGCGAAGTTGAGGTAACCAAGATTCATCCGGACTTGTTCAATGGTTATATCGCCATCAGCCCAGTCGTCTTCGCGTTGGATATTGAAGACGCCGCGTATATCCTGGGGGAATCTATCATAACCGCCCATGCGCTCATATACTCTTGTGTACAGCTCCGTCACCATACGATTTGATTCTTCGGCATACCAGAACTTCAGCATACGCGATTCTTCAGGCGTAACTTCAACATCGTACCAGTCGCCAAAAGTAAAAAAACTGGCGCGCTCCTCGCGCGCATTGCCCCACGGCTGCACCTGTGCTTGCCATGCCTCAATCAACACTTCAGGGTTATAGCCCTGAAATGTGTCCGCCAAATCCTGGTACGTGCGCTCAAGGCTTTCCCGCAAAGCTTCATCCGTCCGATAACCCTCAAAAATATCCTTGAAATGGAACTGCCACACAGCAAACATGCCGCCAAATACGGCGCATAATATGACGACGCCAATTATCTGTTCCTTATACTTCACGAGGCGTCCCCCCCGGCCTGCTGCTGACGATTGGGCCTCTCCTGCGAATACC
>SLFT01000190.1 GCA_007124105.1 Candidatus Hydrogenedentota bacterium
GCAAAAGACCGTATCCGTGAAATCACCCGCCGCAATCGTGGACACGTCAAAGTGCGTCAGATGATTGAGGAACTGAACAACTTCCTTGGCGGCTGGATAACCTACTTTCGATACGCTGAAGGCAAGGTACATCTGGAACGGCTTGGAGAATGGATGCGGCGCAAACTTCGCTGTATCATCCTCAAACGGCTCAAACGCGCAAAGACGACTGCGGACTTCCTGCAAAGGTTGGGAGTTGCGGAATTCCAAGCGTGGCTACTCGCGCTGTCCGGAAAAGGCTGGTGGCGTAAAGCCGCAAGCCCTGCGGCACACCACGCCATGAACAAGCAATGGTTCGCAAAACAAAATCTCATAGACCCGGTTCACAGGTATGAGACGTTGAGAAATGAACGAAACCGCCGTGGTACTGAGCAAGTATGCCCGGTGGTGTGAGAGGGGGAGAGGGGCAACCCCTCCCCCTACTCGATTATGAACGTATGCTACGGGAGAGTTATTTTTTTCGGCTGAGCCCTCATACTCAGGAACCCATCAACGCTTCCAGTTTCGTAACAAGCGCATCTTCTTCTATGAAGCCGGCGTGACGCTCGAGTTCCGCGCCGTCTTTGCCGAAGAAAACCAGAAGCGGTATACCGGACACTTCATAGCGCTTGGCCAGAAAACCGGCTTCGTCGGTATCCACCACTACAACAGTCACCTTCCCCTCGTACTTTTCCTGGATACTCTCCAGCACCGGCTTAAGTTGCTTGCAGGCGGGGCACCAGTCGGCGGTAAAGACAGCCAAGGTTGGTTTATCATTCGCGCGCGCCTCGTCAACGGGGTTGTCCTTGACGCGCACCACCTGGTCCGCCACCCACTCCGCGTTCACCGCCAGTGAAGTCTTAAGGCCCGCGTCGCGGACATGAGTGCTCCAGAGTTCCCGCTGCTTTTCGTTTAGCAAGTAAACCTGAAGTTCTTCCCTAACATCCTCAAACGCCATATCGGTGAACATCTGCGGATGCCCGTCGTAAAATGTCCGCGCCTCCTCCTCGCTTATTTCAACGCCGTCTATTATTTTGCTGATATACTCCCTGAATAATCGCTGCACCTCCCGCTGATCCTCGGGCAAATCATCACGGCCAAGAATGAGGGTAAGTAAAATGGGTTCCGTTACCATTTCCTCAAGTAAATAGAAAACGTAGTCAACAGCTTGCTCACGCGCCTCCTCGGGAATTTCGTCCATTTTACGCGCCAACATATCTCGGCCAATAATCTTGTCGCCTATACGCACCAACCCGTCGCCCTCCAGCGATTCCAGTTTCGCCTGAAAAAGTATCCCGCGCGACAAATCAGGATATTTTTCTGACAAACGTACCGGCGACGCTTCGTCGCCTCGTGCCTGTGCTCCGCTGAACAGAGGCATGGCCAGCAGCAATAAAATGGTCGTATAAATCATCGGGGGTCGCATCAGGATAATCTCCTTGTTTGTGCAAGGTTGCTCAACAATAAACGCTATCGGTTACTGTCCCTGCAACAGTAACGTTGTCCAGCCCTGATCATGCGACAACTTATAGCCCCATATCAAAAAAACTTGGGGAAAACTACTGCTGCCACCTCGCCAACCATGCCGTTATCTCGCCCGCAACATACTTCGTGAACATCTCTTCGTCCAGCGATGTTTCCCACGCCTCGTCAAGTTCCTGCCATTCAATAATATCGCCGGATGTGTCCTCGGCGACAAGCACAAGGGTGCTGAAAGTCAGGTTGAATTGTTCGGCATAATGTTCGTTGCCGGCGTCATCAAGGTTAATCACCACATATTGCAGCGTTTCATCAAGCAGGGCGTCCTCGAATCGGGCGCGTACCAGGGCGCCCGCAAAGAATTCCATGGACAGGCATTCCTCACAGCGCAAGGTTCGGTGAAAATAGTACAGCACGTGACGGGACGGCGTCGCGCCCATGACCGTTGCGGGCGTTGGTATGGGCTCGTTGGCGACGGACACGGGCACGCTTTCTTCCGGTGCGGGCGCGGAGCACGCCGCGAGAAACAGGGCGGCACACAAGCCAACCAGCATAAGGACTGTTGCAAATTTCATTTTTTCTCCTGCTTCCGACGCGTCTGAAACAACGATGCCTGTAAAGTGTCCTGAACGGAAAATTTTGAGCATGGCCTTGACAACGCGCAGCCATCATATTCCGATTGTCACGCAATATAAATCATGTACACGCCGCCGAGCAGCACCAGTACACCGCATATCTTTTTTAGTATCACCGCGCCCTTTGAACGCTCGTTCCAGTTCAGATAATGCTGAACCATCTCGGTAAAGGTGCCGGCGAAGACAATCACCGAACAGTGACCAACCCCATAGACAACCAGCAGCAGTACGCCATACATGAAATTAGTGGCGGCCAGCCTGAAAGTGACGCCGAGCATGGGCGCCATGTACGCAAAGGTGCATGGGCCCAGGGCAACGCCAAAGATAAGCCCGAGTAGAAACGCCGCAACAAGCCCTTTCCGTTTCATGCCAACCTGTCCGGGGCCGGAAAAGGGCATGGGGATCACGTCAACCAGATGTAACCCAACCAGGAAGAAAATTGCCGCCACCAGATAGTTGCCGAAGGGGCCTACATCGCCCATCATACGTCCAAATGCCGCCGTGAGCGCGCCAATCAGGCCAATGGTTACCAGGATGCCCAGCGAGAATACAGTCGAGATGATAAAGGCGCGTTTCGTACTGATACGGCCCTGTTCGTCAATGAATCCGATGATGAGCGGAATGCTTGCAAGGTGGCATGGACTCAGCACAATGCTGAGTACGCCCCAAATGAACGATGCCGATACCGCTACCACCCAGCCGCCTTCAACTGCCTGCGTCAGTGTGGAGAAAAGTTCCTGCATAATCAAGAAACTCCCAGTTCTTGCAATTGTTTCACAATGTCCTGCTCGGACATGGCGCCCGTGTGACGATACGCCTCGCGGCCGTCCTTATCGTAAAAGACCAATAAGGGAATACCGGACACGTTGAAACGATTTGCCAGAAATTGTTGTTCGTTGAGATTGACTTCGATAATGGCGGCCTGGTCAGCGAATCTCTCGCGCAGTGACGCCATCACAGGCTTCAATACGCGGCACGCCGGGCAACTTTCCGCGCCAAAATTCGCCATTACGGGCTTGCCTTCCGTACGCGCCTTGTCCACGGGATTGTCTTTTAATTGTTTGA
>SLFT01000115.1 GCA_007124105.1 Candidatus Hydrogenedentota bacterium
ACCCGCGCGCGCACCAATGGACACAGCGCCGTGTAATCACTCCCCTTGCCTCTGCCGCCTGCCAGCAAAACAATCGGGCGCTGGAAACTCTCAAGGGCGACGCGCAGGCTCTCAATATTGGTGGATTTCGAATCATTGTAGTAATCCACGCCGTTCAGACACATCACGTGCTCCATGCGATGCTCAACGCCTTTGAAGCGGCGCAGTCCCTCCAGGGCTTGTTCCGGCTGGAATCCGCCTGCCCGCACGGCCGCAAGCGCTGCCAGCGCATTAGCAAGGTTATGCTTGCCTGGCAGCGGGATATCCGCGCAAGCGGCCACGGGCGTGTTGTCAAAATAGATACGCTCTTCATCGGCATAGAAGGTGTCCGCGCCGGGCGTTGTAAGGCTGAAATATAACGATTGCACAGACTCCGGGACAGGCAACGCGGCGACCAATGGATCGTCCGCATTGCGTATGGCCGTGTCGCCCGATTGCTGACGCATGAAAATGCGGGCCTTCACCGCCGCATATTGTTCAAGGGCGCCATGTCGGTTGAGATGATCAGGCGTAACGTTTAATACAAGCGCTATGACAGGATGAAACTGTTCCACTGTTTCCAGCTGATAACTGCTGACTTCGATTACTACCCATTCCGGTTGTTTTTCTTGCATCACCACCTGAGATAGAGGAGTATCATTATTACCCGCCAGGGCCACGTCACAGCCGCACGCGGCGATCATATCGCGCAGCAGCGACGTCACGGTTGTCTTGCCGTTGGTGCCGGTAACCGCAATGGCTCGGGCGTTACAGAAGCGCCATGCGAGTTCGAGTTCTCCCAATATGGGAATGCCTTGACTGCGCGCTTTCCTGGCCAACGGCGCGGTGAGCGGCACACCAGGACTAAGCACTATCATATCGGCGCGTTCATAGGCCGAATCTGAGTGTCCGCCTGTCTCGAAGGGAATGTCCAATTCTTCACAGCATACGCGCCAGGGTTCGAGTGCGCGACTGTTGCCCACTTCCGTAATAAAAGGACGCGCGCCGTGCATCCGCAACAGCTGTGCGGCAACCGTTGCCGAACGACCCAGGCCGACCAGTGTTATTTTCTTATTCTGTAATTCCATGACGCTACAGGTGTCTTTCATCGCAATTTAAGAGCGCTGAGACTGAGCAGAGCAAAAAGCAATGCAATAATCCAGAACCGCATGGTCACTTTTGTTTCTGTCCATCCCGCCAGTTCAAAGTGGTGATGAAGCGGCGCCATGCGGAATACACGTTTTCCTGTAAGTTTATACGAACCCACCTGGATGATAACGCTTAACGTTTCAAGTACAAACATGCCCGCCACAACCGGCAGCAGTAATTCCTGCTTGGTTAACAAGGCCATTGTGCCGATGGCACCGCCGAGAGCCAACGACCCGGTGTCGCCCATGAAAACCTCGGCGGGATGCCCGTTAAACCAGAGAAAACCGAGTCCCGCGCCAAGTACCGCCGCGCCAAACACAAACAACTCGCTCGCTTCTGGCACGTAGGTAAGAAACAGGTACTGCGACCAGTCCGCGCGACTGATGATATAGGCAATGCCGGCATAGGCGAGAATGGCGATAATGGAAATTCCCGCCGCAAGACCGTCCAGGCCGTCTGTGAGATTCACCGCATTGGTAATGCTTACGATGACGAGCACGACAAACAGGATATAGAACATGCCCAGAGGTATGAATACTTCCTTGAATCCCGGTATTCCAATCTTAGTGTGCAGGTTGGGCATGCTTTCGGCGATTGCTTCCGGAAAGGTCATTTCGAGCAATAGCCTGTTCACGCGCACCACCTCGCGTTCCTGCAATGCCGACAGTCCACGCTGGAGCAGGCTGGTCAACTCTGGTTTCATAGCCGCTTCCGGCCATAAAGGCGCCTCATAAAGTGTCTTGTCGCGCAATACATTATTCAGGCCAAGCAATACCGCGCGCTGGTCTTGTTCGGCAATACGATCCTGTTGACGCGCCTGATACACAATTTTTCGGGCTTCTTCAGGAAACAGCGCCCATATCTTTGCCGCGGCTGTGGGTTGCGATTCCTCTTCCGCGGCAACAAGAGCGTTTTCCAGCGCTTCCCAATTAGTTACATCGCGTGGATATATAAAAGAAGCGCTCACCGTGATCGGATTATTCACGAGATAGATGCCCAGCGCCAGGCCGGTTATTATCTGGCCGGTGAACTTTGCGCGCGCGCTCAAGCCCGCGTTATGCTTGCGCTTCAATTTGATGATGTCGTCAAGAAAACCAACCGCGCCCATAACCGCCATGACTGCCAGCGCTATCCACAACATACGATTGGAGTAACGCCCCCAGACCAACAGCGTTATTACCGTAGCGAAGATAATCATGAGCCCGCCCATTGTCGGCGTGCCTGATTTGCCTTTGTGCAGTTCGTGCAAATCTTCCACATGGTCCTGACGAATATACTGGCCGACTTTCTGCGCCTTTAAGCGCTGGATAATATATGGCCCCATAAAAACACACAACAGAAAGCCTGTGAACGCGGCGCCGCCCGCGCGTACCGTGTGATAGGTCAACACATTGAACAAACCGACATAGGGCATCAAAAATTCAGCCAGTAAACAGGCCATAAAAAGGCTTTCCTTCATGCATCATGTTATACGGTCTCCCGCAGTTTCGCGATTATCTCTTCCATGCGCATGCCCCGCGACCCCTTCACCAACACGACGTCGCCGGGGCTAATAATACGGCGTGCCATTGCCGCAGCGGCTTCGGCGCTGTCGAATGCGTAGGCCTGCGCAAGGCCCGCCGACTGGGCGCCGGCCACCATGTCCGAAGCGTTTGGGCCGCGGGCAACCAGGCAGGCGATGTCGCTGCGCGCCGCCAATTCACCGAGATTATAATGCAATTGGGCGGCAGCCGCGCCCAGCTCAAACATGGCGCCCAGGATGGCAATCTTTTTCCCGGCGCCATTGTAGTTCTTCAGCGTTTCGATGGCCGCTTCCATACTGGCCGGATTGGCATTATAAGAGTCGTCCAGGATAGTAACGCCGCCAATCTGAAGTACCGTGAAACGCGCGGCGTTCTGACAGGCCTCGCGCAGCGGCGCTTCAAAGGCTTCTATCCCATGACGCAACCCCACTGCCACGGCAAGCAATACGCCGCCGGCGTGGGCCTTAACCTTCAGCGGAAGCCGGATTCGTCCCACCGGCGCAA
>SLFT01000114.1 GCA_007124105.1 Candidatus Hydrogenedentota bacterium
TCGTAGCGCCCAGTTCCGGCGGCGCCAGGATACTCGGCCAGGATTTGAAGCGCAGCGGCGCGGCCATCAAAAAGCGTGTTGGCGTTGTGCCCGAGGAACTATGTCTGTTTGAGAATCTCACAGGCGCTGAATACCTGACGTTTATCGGGCGTATGTACGCGCTTCCCCGTCGGGTAGCCGTGGAGCGCAGCGGCGAACTGATGGACCTCATGGGCTTGTCCGAGGCGGGCGACGCCCTTGTTCTTGAGTATTCTCATGGTATGCGCAAGAAACTCGCTTTTTGCGCCGCTATGATCCACGATCCTGAACTGCTTTTTCTTGACGAACCTTTCGAGGGGATTGACGCCGTTGCGTCGCGGACTATTCGCGAGGTGCTCCATCGTCTGGTGGGTCGGGGGGCCACCATATTTCTGACCTCACATATCCTTGAAGTAGTTGAGCGCCTGTGTTCGCATGTAGGCGTCATCAGCAACGGCAGCCTGTTGTGGGAGGGCGCTCTGGAGGACTTTGCCGGACCCGAGCGCCTGGACGAGGCCTTCCTGCGGCTGGTGGGAGATGGTGAAAAGGAAAAGCGCGAACTGTCATGGTTGGTTCAGAAACACGCCACGGACAGTGGGGATCGTTTCTAATGCTGATGCAATGTTGGGCTTTGTTTACCTTGAAATGGATGTTGTTTCGACGCAGTTGGAGCAAACGCCAGTTCTGGGGTTATGTTTTTCTCAGCCTATTATTGTTTCTCGGCGCGGCCCTTTCAATGATATTGAGCGTCTTTTTTTATGCCGTTGCTTTGTATTCTTCGCTAAAGGAATCGCCTGTGGCGCTGTTATTTGTGTTAAACAGCGCAATTGGGATTTATCTGTTTTTTTATGTTTGGGGCATTTTGATGGATTTGCAGCGGGCCGACCTTATTGACTTCAGGAAGATGCTGTTGTTGCCTATCTCCTTGCCCATGGTTTATCTGCTGAATTTCCTCGTGTCCATTGTCAGTCCCATAATGCTTTTCGCGATACCGGCGCTTATTGGATTGTTGGCTGGGCTCTATCCGAGATACGGTCTCTCCGTATTTGTGGTGGGCTTGCCCCTGGCACTGTTGTTCATGGTAATGATGAGCGCCTGGGCCTATTATCTACGGGGGCGGCTGGCCATTATCATGGAAAATAAACGCAGGCGGCGCATGGCGCTCATTATCCTTCCCTTGTGCTTCGTGGCGCTGGGTCAACTCCCGGCCGTTCTCTCACATGCAGCGCTTCAGAGCGACAGCCAGGTTTTTTCGGCAGAGACATTGGATGCGGCTATGCCCACGCTTTTATTCATCAACACCGCCATCCCTGTGTTCTGGCCCGCCTATGGTCTATGGACATTCATGCAAGGCGCCTTCATTGCGCCGGCTGCCGCCGCTGCATTGGGTTTGAGCTTATGCGCTCTTCTTGGTTTACGTTTTGGGTATGTATCCACACTGCATCATTATATGGGGCTTTACCACGACACCCAGGCGCCGCGCGCGCACAAGGAAGTCCCACGCCAACATATCGTTACAGAGCCGTTGACCGCACGCAGGTTGCCCATGCTGGCGGAGGACACCTCCGCGCTCACCCTGGCATTTTACCATTCCTTTGTGCGTCATCCCCATATCCGCATGTTGTTGATTATGCCTTTGTGTCTTGGGCTGTTTTTCTTGTTTATGTATCGTGCTGGTGCGTATAACGGTTTTCTTGTAGGCGATGGCGGTTGGATGCCCATGGCAACCCTGGTGTGGCCTTTTTTTAATTTTTCGTTATTCATGTTCAATATTTTTGGCGTGGACGCGCAGTCGTTTCACGGCATGATGCTGCTCCCAACGCCGCGCTATAAACTATTGCTGGCTAAGAACCTTGCCCTTGCGCCTTTTGTGTTGGGTATGGCGCTCTTTTTTGTCGCAGCGGGCGCGTTGCTGGTGTGGGCGTCGCCGCGAACAGTTCTGCTGGCGCTGATACTGGCGGGGCATCTGTATCTGTTTTTTTGCGCCGTGGGTAATTTCTTGTCAATCTGGTTTCCTTACGGCATCAACCGGGATGCGTTGCGACTGCCAACATGGCGATTGCGCATGTTGCTTGTGGGCATGGCATCCACCGTTTTGGTCGCTGTTATGATAACCCCCGCCTCGCTGTGTATGCTTCTTGACAGGACATACGCCGTTCAATCAGGCGTCGGCAAACAATATGCTGGCGTAGGCATGGGGCTTATTCTTCTGGGGGTATCGCTGATGGCTTACATTTATAGCGTAATTCATCTTGGCGACCAATTCACGGCGCGGGAGGCGAATATGTATGCGCGCATCAGCGGCGATCGTGAATGACAGTGGTGCGCGTTGTTTCAGCTTTGTATCACTGTGTTTCGAGGCGCACGGCATGGTCGCCAGGACGCTCAGACGGGCGGCAGTCTATTTGTTGCAGCCAGTATTCATGTTGCGGTACCATATCGCCAAGGTACACAGCATAAACCACAGCCTTGGAAGGGCAGCAAAACTGGCCACGCTGCTTTGTGGGAGGCTTTACTACAAACAGATGCCTCGAAACCGGGGTTCAGTGCCTGTGTCTATGTCCCGAGCTGAAGGAAGCCGATAGTTGGCAATGAATGAGGAGAAACACAGTAATGGCCGTCAGGGTTCTATATCTCGTCCGTCATGGACAACATGACCAGGAAAATCCCACCGGTTCGGAGCTGGGCGGTAATCTTACGCCTCTGGGGGTGAAACAGGCGGAGTATACAGCGAAAGTGCTGGGACGGCTTCCCGTATCTTCCCTCCATTGCAGCTCCCTTAATCGCGCGGAGGAGACGGCGCATATTATTGCCAAGGAAATCCCCGATATTAAGGTGCAGTCAACCGACCTGCTGTGGGAGTGTATCCCGGCTATGACGACGAAATTGCAGGTCGAAATGGCCTCATACACAAGTTTGCAGGTGTCGCAGGATAAGCAGCGGGCCGATGTGGCCTTTCGTAAGTATTTCAAGATCGCCAAGCGTGACGAACGGCATGACATTATTGTTTGCCACGGCAACCTCATACGCTATTTTGTGACGCTGGTACTTAAGGCCGATCCGACCAGCTGGGTAAAAATGGATATCTGCAACTGCGGCATCACGCAGGTAATGGTGCAGCCCACGGGCGACATGGCCCTGCTGTGTCATAATGACTGGTCGCACATGCCCAGAGA
>SLFT01000480.1 GCA_007124105.1 Candidatus Hydrogenedentota bacterium
GACATTCTATAAGCGCTTACTTTCACCGTGTTTGTCATTATCCTGATGGTATTCTTCGGCAGAAACTTTATCTTCCTGTTTATCGCCATCGGGGCGGTGGAATGGCTGACCACGGCGCGCATCGCGCGGGGACAGACGCTGTCGCTGCGACAGCGTGAATTCGTGGAAGCGGCCGTATGCATGGGATTCAGCCGCGCGCGCATCCTGCTGCGCCATATTATCCCGAACATGTTCAGCATCATTATCATATATGCGACCCTGACCGTACCCCGGGTGATGCTGCTCGAGGCCTTCCTGAGTTTTCTGGGCCTTGGCGTACAGCCGCCCATGAGCTCGTGGGGCCTGCTCATCCGCGAGGGCGTTGAGACTATGGAAGAATACCCCTGGCTGCTGCTTTCGCCGGGGCTGTTGTTTTCGTTAACCCTGTTTGCGTTGAACGCCTTTGGCGACGGGCTGCGCGACGCCCTTGATCCGCGTATTGCCCGCGACTAATCCCAGGACACCTTACATGCCCCTGCTTGACGTAAAAGAATTACGCGCCTGGTTCCACACCCGCGACGGAATTATCCGCGCCGTGGACGGCGTCTCCTTTTCCCTGGAACGGGGCGAGACCCTTGGTGTAGTGGGCGAATCAGGGTGCGGCAAGTCGGTTACCTTCTATTCCATGCTCGGCTTGCTGCCGATGCCGCCGGCGAAAATCGAGTCGGGCACGGCCATGTTCAACGATGTGGACTTGCTGAACACAGACGCGGCTACGTTGCGCGGCATTCGCGGGCGGCGCATCTCAATGGTTTTCCAGGACCCGATGACGGCGCTTAACCCCTACATGCGCATAGGCAAACAGGTGATGGAACCCCTGCTGGCTCATGGGCTGTGCGACCGACACGAAGCGAGAAAACGCGCCGCGGCCATACTCGAGGCGGTGGGCATCCGTGACGCCGCCGCGCGCATGGAAGATTTTCCACACGCCTTTTCAGGCGGCATGCGTCAGCGGGCCGTCATCGCAATGGCGCTGGTCTCCAAGCCGGACATCCTTATTGCCGACGAACCCACCACCGCGCTGGACGTGACTGTGCAGGCGCAGATACTGGCGCTCATGGCAAAATTACGCGATGAAATCGGCATGGCCATGACACTGATCACCCACGACCTCGGCGTAATTGCAGGCATAAGCGATCGCGTAATTGTTATGTACGCCGGCCGCATTCTCGAAGAAGCGCGCACCAAAACGCTGTTCAACAACCCGCGTCACCCCTATACACGCGCGCTCATGGCATCGCTGCCGGGCATTCAGGAAACGGGGAAGCCTTTAAACACCATTCCCGGGCTACCGCCGGAACAGGGCGCGCCCGCGCGGGGCTGCCCATTTGCGCCGCGTTGTACCGTTGCGCTGCCTGAATGCCAGGACGCGGATTGTCCACTACTGCCCATGGGGGATACATCGCATCGTACTGCCTGTATCCGCGAACATCGCGTATCTTGTCCGGGGCAGGAGAATTGCTTATGAATGGCGCGGACGATATACTGCTCACTGTGGAGGCGCTGCGCGTCTGGTTCCCGGTGAAAGGCGCGCTGGCCCTGCTTGGGCGCGCCCCCGTTGCCCACGTGCAGGCCGTGGATGATGTATCCTTGTGCGCGCGCAAAGGCGAGATCGTCGGAATCGTAGGCGAATCGGGGTGCGGCAAGTCCACCCTGGCCCGCGCTATTGTGCGTCTCGAACAACCAACCAACGGTAGAATACTTGTGGACGGGCGCGATATTGCGCGAATGAGCGGAGACGAGCTGCGACGGATGCGCCCCATGGTACAGATGATCTTTCAGGACCCCTATGCGTCGTTAAACCCGCGCATGTCCGTATTCGACGCCATCGCCGAGCCGCTGCGCGTCCAGCGCCGCCTTAAAGGCGCTCGCCTGGCCGCGTCCGTCTACGAACTGATGGACAAAGTGGGATTGGCGCGTCGGTTCGTGCGCAAGTATCCTCATGAATTCTCAGGGGGGCAACGCCAACGTATTGCCATCGCGCGCGCACTTGCGCTGCAACCCAGGCTGCTGGTAGCCGACGAACCGGTATCCGCGCTTGACGTGTCCGTGCAGGCGCAGATCATCAATTTGCTTGCAGCGCTGCAACAGGATATGGGCATGGCCATGTTGTTCATCAGCCACGACCTCGGCGTGGTGCGCCATATTGCGCATCGAATATGCGTCATGTATCTTGGGCGCATCGTTGAAACCGGTCCCGCCGAACAGGTGTTTGACAAACCGGCACACCCCTATACAAAAACGCTGCTAGAGGCCATTCCCATTGCCGATCCCGAACAGGAACGCAATCGCATACGCCCCATCCCCAAGGGCGAGCCGCCCTCCCCCATCAATCCACCCTCCGGCTGTCGTTTCCACCCGCGCTGCCCACAGGCGCACCCGGACTGCTCAGAAAACGACCCGCGCCTCGTCCCCTATGATGCCAACCATGACGTTGCTTGTCCGTACGCATAAGTATGGATTTGACTAAAGATGCCGACTGTTATTATTATGCTCCTGTACTCCGCTGATCATGGGGCGCAATGATATTCGTGATCCTTTACCCCGCATCCCGTGACATTACTCGATAATACATCATAGGAAATCTCATGGCAAACGAAGGCCCCCTGATACTAATAGTTGACGACGATTTCGATGCGCTGGAATGGTGTCGGCTGATTTTGGAAGCGGCCGGCTTCCGAACCGCGTGTTTCCAAAGCGGCGACGCGGCCTATGCCGCCATGGGTGAAGAAAAACCCGCCCTTGTCATTACCGACCTGATGATGGCGAATCTTGACTCCGGTTTTGATTTTGCCCGCACCATCAAGGAAGACGCCGCGTTCTCCACCATGCCAATCATTATTATGACAGCCGCCTCAAGCCGTCACGGCTTTGATTTTGCGCCCAAATCCGAGGCGGACCTCGCCGCCATGCACGTGGACGCCTACTTCTCGAAACCTGCGGACCCGCAGGAGCTCGTAGCCAAGGTCCGCGAATTGATAGCAAAGGGCAACTGAGAGAAAACAGGGCTTTATCATCACACGGGGCCCAGTTCGATAGTTGGCGATTATTTATTAGTGGATATATCCGAGCGCTCGCAGCGCTTCAACTGTTTCCTCTGATGATTTTACCTTGTCCACGCTTTGCACCCGCCACAAATA
>SLFT01000430.1 GCA_007124105.1 Candidatus Hydrogenedentota bacterium
ATGCTTGATAAACAGTTCCCATTGCGCTTTGAAGGCGTTGTCGTAAATGACGTTTGGCGGCATCTTTATCCAGGCGTCCTTGAAATCCACTGTCTTGCCCAGGTCAGGATTCCACACGTAACGCGGCGTGGCCGCGGCCGGCTGGATATGACACTCGCTAAGCCCCGCCACGGCGGAGCCCTTTTCGCCGTCCACATGCAGCGTCAACAGATCATCCCGACGCACACGGGTTGTCCAGGAGGAGTTGAAATGACAGACGACGTCCTTATCGGTGAGCAGCGTGGCGTAAGCGGCATCGTCCGTATTCACAGGGAAGGCGTTACCCTCTTCGTCCAGTCGCTCCTTGATGTGGGTGGCGCCCAGACATGTCACCGCCGTCACGTTGCCAAATAGGTTGTCAATAACATAGCGCCAATGACACAGCATATCGAGGATGATGCCGCCCCCCTCTTCTTTGCGATAATTCCAAGAGGGACGTTGTGTGGGCGTGTCTTTGCCGGTGAACACCCAGTAGCCGAATTCGCCGCGCACGGACAGAATGCGCCCGAAGAAATCCGCGTCAATCAGATGCCGCAGTTTAAGCAGGCCGGGCAGCCAGAGCTTATCCTGCACCACGCCGTGTTTCACGCCTGCCGCCTCCGCCAGCCGATGCAGCTCCAGGGCGTCTTCCGCGGTTGCCGCCGACGGTTTCTCGCAATAGATATGCTTGCCCGCCGCAATGGCCTTGCGCACGGCATCGGCGCGGCGCAACGTAGTCTGCGCGTCGAAATAGACCTGGTATCCGTCGTCCGCAAGCGCGGCATCGAGGTCGGTGGACCAGGGCGCGTCGCCGCAGGCGCCCGCAAGGGCGCGCAATTTTTCCGGGTTGCGTCCAAGCAACATTGGCTCGGGCATAACAACGGCATCGTCACTGACGCGCATGCCGCCATTCTTCCGTATCTCCATAATTGAACGCATCAAATGCTGATTCGTACCCATGCGCCCGGTAACGCCATTCATTATTACTCCGAGATTAATCGTTATCATGCTCGCTTCTCCTGTTCAACCTCTTCTTTTCACGGTCTGCTTCTGACCGTCAGTTTTGTATTCCATACTACAGGGTACCATATTATGCCCGATCTTGTGAAACCTTACAACAACGTCTTGGAACCAACCACCGCCTCTTTGTTATGATTAACAAGTCCGCGCCTCACAGCCGACACTATTCCCAAACCGGCCCGATAGAAAGACGCTTCCCAGGGCGTACATGCCCGCGCGTCGTCGGGCCGACACACATACCAGCCATAAGGCGGCATACGTGGCAATGAACACATCCGTTAAGTTTTTACTGTACAACATACGCTACGGCACCGGTACGGGCATGACCTATCACCTGCCCTTTCCTTTCACCGGTTACTTTCGAAACAGCCGCAGAAATACGGAACGCATCCTCTCCTTCATCAAGAACGAGCAACCCGACATCATTGGTCTTGTCGAGGTGGACGAGGGTTCCTACCGCTCGCGACGGATTAACCAGGCGCAATGGATAGCGCAGGCGTTGGGCTATGAACATGTTTACGAATCGAAGTATGGCGAGTCTTCGCTGGTACGGCGACTGCCAGTACTCAACAGGCAGGGCAATGCCTTTATCACCAACCGCTCCATCCAGGCGCAACAGTTCCATTTCTTTAACACCGGCATCAAGAAACTCGTTATCGAACTCGAGTTCGACGCCTTTGTGGTATTTCTTGTACACCTCTCCCTTAAGTACAGACACAGACAACGGCAATTAACCGACCTGCACACCCTGTTCAAGTCCGTCAAGAAACCGATGATTGTCGCGGGCGATTTTAACGCGTTCTGGGGATTTCACGAGTTGAAACTGTTCATGGCCGCGGGCAATCTCCTGAACGCCAACATCAACAACGAGCCCACATTCCCGAGCCGCACGCCCAGGCGCCAGTTGGATTTCGTATTACACAGCCCTGAGATTACCGTTAACCGTTTTGCCGTATGTCCCGTCAAGTTCTCCGACCACCGGCCGATTGTATGCGAATTTGAACCCCCCGGCGGTCATAAGCAAACCGGAAAACAATAACACTGTCGCCCTTCAACCTTTAACGCCGCCGGCCTACAAGGCCGCGCGCGGGAGCGCCCCAACCTATGGGAATGGTTCGCAAGCCAAAACTCACCGAAATTGTCGCCATGAAACAGCTGCTCGACCAGGCCGCCGCCGCCGGTCAGGTGCTGTCCCGCGACCTCGCGGAAATGTTCGAGAACGCCCGCGATTTTCATGTGTACGTGGACAACAACGGCGTCGCGGGGCTGGTGGCGCTTCACATTGATCTTATAGACCTGGCCGAAGTGCGGTCGCTGGTGGTGCGCGAGAACCTCCGCGGCAGCGGCATCGGACGCCTGCTGGTGGCCGCCGCCCTCGAGGAAGCGCACCAACTCGAAATGGCCCGCGTATATACGTTTACCCGCATCCCCGCCTTCTTTCGTCGGATCGGCTTCACCGACGTTGATCGCGCCGAACTCCCGTACAAGGCCTTCAAAGACTGCCTGAAATGCCCACTGTTCCCCGGTTGCGACGAAACAGCGCTCCTGAAGGAAGTGCGCATAGCGTCATAGCCGCTCATGATCCGTAAGGCGCAGCGCCGTACACGGCCGTCACACTCTGATCGACGTTGATCCTGGCGTGGACTGCGCCCAAAACCCAGAGAATGTTTTCCATGTATGTTGTTCACGCTTTAGCGTGCGGGATAACACACTGTACGCGAACAAGTTAGCACGCTGAAGCGTGAACAACATACGATAACTTCTTTGTGTTGATAATAGAAGACGACCGAGAAGACAGTAATTCGGGCATGGCCCGCAACCCAGAGAATGTTTTCCGTGTATGTTCTTCATGGTCCGGTGCGCAGGAAGATATCCAACAGACTTTACCACAGGTGAACACAGGTATGCACAAGTAAACCATGTACATGTCGTAAGACTCTGGCCACAAAATAAAGGGCGCGTACTAATTTTTTTCGGCCCCGCCTCGGGAAAGGGCGGCAAGAGCCATCAGCGCCAGGCCCACCAACAGCCAGTCGCCGAGCAGCCGCTTCACCGGCCCCGTCAGGGCCTTCCCGCCGCCGCAACCGTCCAGACACCCGCAGCCTGCGTCTGAGTCTCCATCCAGAAAGG
>SLFT01000268.1 GCA_007124105.1 Candidatus Hydrogenedentota bacterium
ATCAGGTTTTCCTTGGCGTCCTGGGTCTCCTCGAGTCGTCTTTCGTACTCTTCCAGCGTGGCAGTCAAATCGTCAACAAGGGCCGTCATCTGGTCTATGTACGTTTTGACGAAAGGGTTCACCGCAATTCCGCTCCACACTGCTGTTGCAGCCGCTTGATGATACGCTCTACCGCCTTTTGCGTGTCCTTGTCGGTAAGCGTCCGCTCGGGCGATTGAAACACAAGACTAAGGGCAATGCTTTTCTTGTCCGGCGGCAGGGGTTTGCCGCTGTACACGTCGAATATCTCGGTTGTTTTCAGCAACGGGCCGCCGCCATCCTTGACCGCCTTGACCAGTTCCGCCGCGGACACGGCGCGGTCCACCACCACGGCGAGGTCGCGCAGGGACGGTGGGAACTGGGGGATATCCTGGAACTGTGCGGGGGGCTTATGTTTGTCCAGTAGAAGCCCCAGGTTCAAGGACAGGGCGAACGCGTTTTCGGACAGATCAAAATCTTTTACAACCGAAGGCGCGACCTTGCCCATAAGACCGAGAAGACGCTTGCGCAGTTTGATTGCAGCACTTTGTCCTTCCTGGAAAGCGTCGCAGCTGATTGGCTCGATCGTGAAATCGCGTCCAAGATACCCGAAAATAGCCTCCAGGCAGCCTTTTATGTCATAAAAGTCAACCGGTCGTTCCGGTCGGCTCCAGTGCGCCGGCGCCGCGCCACTAAGCAGAATCCCGAGATGGAGCGGTTCTTCGGGCAGCGTTTCGCCGTCTACAGCATGATAAACCGGCCCTACCTCGAAAAGCGCCGCGCTTCGCGCGCCGCGTTTGTGATTGTAAGCGGCGGTTGTATACAGCCCCGGCAACAACGTGGTGCGCATGCCGGCATAATTTTCAGACAACGGATTCTGAAGCATCACCATATTTGCGGTACGCTCGGTCATGCCTGCCCTGGTCTCCTGTTCCACATTGCCGAAGGACCATGTAACGATCTCGGTGAGTCCCTGCGCGGCCAGGAAACGGCGCACCGCGCGAACATGTTTCTCCGCCGGAGCGAAGACTTTGTCCGTCTGCCGCACCGGCGGCATGGTGGTGGGCACATGGTCATACCCGAAGTGACGGGCCACCTCTTCAATCAAATCGGCTTCGTGGCTGACGTCATGGCGCCAGGACGGCGTAAGCACCGTGCAGGATTCCGCGTCATTCGACTGTATCGCAAAGCCCAGCCCGGTCATAATCTCCTGTTGCTGTTCCGGCGACACTGTCGCGCCCAACAGGCGCGTGGCGCGCTCGTAGCGCAACGTAACCGAAAGCCCCTGCTGCTTGTTGGGGTATTCATCCAACACGCCTGGCGCTACTTTTGCCTCCGCCAACTGCTGCATCAGCATGGCGGCGCGGTTCAACGCGTACACCGCCATTTCAGGGTCGGCGCCGCGCTGGAAATGTTGCGCCGCCTCGGTGACCAGTCCCAGTTTACGCGCGGTGGCGCGCACGGAGCGCGGATCAAAGTAGGCGCTCTCCAGGAAAATATGCCTGGAGTCTGCATCCACTTCGCTGTCAGCGCCGCCCATGATGCCCGCCGCCGCCTGGGGGCGCTCCGCGTCGGCAATCACAAGCATGTCCTCAGTCAACGCGCGTTTCTCGTCGTCCAGGGTGGTAATGGTTTCGCCCCCTCGTGCGCGCCGCGCAACAACACGGTGCTCCGTCAGTTTCTCATAGTCAAAGGCGTGAAGGGGATGTCCCGTTTCAAGAAGCACATAATTGGTGATGTCCACCACGTTGTTGATGGGTCGTTGTCCGGCGGCCATCAGCCGCGCGCACATCCACGGCGGCGACGGTTGGATGACCACATCGCGCAACACCCGTCCGGTGTATCGCGGGCACAGATCGGGGTCCTCGATGGTAACGGACGACAGCGTTGCCGCCGCTTCGCCTGATTCCTGAATCTCTATTTCCGGCACACGCAGTTCCAGTTTATAGTACGCGGCCAGTTCGCGGGCCACGCCGATCATGCTTGCCCAGTCGCCCCGATTCGGCGTCACCTCGATCTCGAACACTACATCGTCCAATCCAAGCGCTTCACGGATATCCTGGCCCACGGGCATGTCCGTCGGCAGGATCATGAGCCCGGCATGGTCTTCGCCCAGGCTAAGTTCGCGCGCGGAACACATCATGCCCTGGGACTCCAGCCCACGCATTTTTCGACGTCCAATCTGGAAACCGCCGGGCAACGTGGCGCCAACCACAGCGGTGGGCACTTTGTCTCCCGCTTTCATGTTGGCGGCGCCGCACACGATTTGCAGTGGCGCGTCGTCGCCCACATCGGTCTGGCAGACCACCAGTTTGTCCGCGTCGGGATGGGGCTGGATATCCAGAATATGCCCCACGCGCACTTCCTTGATTTCCTTGCCCGGTTCCGTGACCGATTCAATCTCCATGCCGAGCATGGTCATCCGCTCGGCGAGTTCGTTGGCGTCCACATCAAGGGCAATAAGCTCTTTGAGCCAGTTCAGTGATATGCGCATATTAGAATTGCTCCAGGAATCGCAGGTCGTTTTCGTATAAATGGGTAATGCTGCTTATGGCATGGCGCACCATTGCGATGCGGTCAATGCCCAGCCCAAAGGCGTACCCTGAATAGGCCTCGTAATCGTAGGAGGCGTATTTGAACACCTCGGGATGAACCATGCCGCAGCCCAGTATCTCGAGCCATTTACTCGTTACCTCGCCCGTGTGCCGGTCGCGGGCCGTCCAGAGGATGTCCACCTCGGCGCTCGGCTCGGTGAAGGGGAAGAAGTGGGGACGAAATCGCACTTGCGTGCCCTTGCCAAAGAAAGTGTGGATGAAATGCATCAAAGTGCCCTTCAGATCGGCGAAGGTGATGCCCTTGTCCACCAGCAACCCCTCCATCTGTACGAACATGGGGCTGTGGGTGGCGTCCAGGTCAACACGGTAGACCCGTCCGGGAACGACCACGGCCACCGGCGGCGGCGTCTGTTCCATCACGCGCATCTGCACCGGCGAGGTGTGCGTACGCAAAACAACCCCCGGTTTGACGAAAAACGTGTCATGCGAATCGCGCGCAGGATGATCCGCCGGCGTGTTAAGACTGTCGAAATTGTAATACTCCGTCTCGATATCCGGACCCGTAGCCACTTGAAAACC
>SLFT01000257.1 GCA_007124105.1 Candidatus Hydrogenedentota bacterium
CAATGCATTCATTCGAAAAATTCTTATGTGTTATTGAAGAAGATATCGAATTTGAATTGAATGCCCATGAGCATGTTATTTGGGCAAACTTCTTGCTTAATCCCAGACGCTTAAGGGGAAGCGACTTTCTTATGCGTTGGTCGCAGGGTGTGTGGAGCGAAGACCGAATTACTCAAGCAACCAATGAGACCAACGACTTTTTTGCAATCCCCTATGGTCCCAGCGGGACAGCGCCTGACAATGATGTGCGCGCTTTTGAGCTCTATTTTGAACGTCTCGAAGAAGCGGGCCTGGGCCAGCTGAAACGACCGGACCTATTGATTTTTCGTGCATCTGATCGTCAGACCGTAATGAACGCTGTTGACAGGCTTGGAGGATTGTCGGAACTTCCATTCATTCTCGAAAACGAGAGGGATATGCAAATACTCCTTTCAAAGGCGGCAATTGCGGTGGAGTGTGAAAATAGCCTCTGGAGAGGAAGGCAAATGCCGGATTATGGCGCTGAGCTAAAGCCGATGAAGAGATTGGGCGGAAAGTTGGGATTAAAAAAAACCGCTGTTCTCCCCACAATCATCATAAAAGACGAAGATAGATATCCGCTGCAGAAATGGCAAAATGCGAATTCCGTACCGATACACATCTGGCATTCGTTTTATGATATAGCGTATGGAATAGCGCTGAACGAAGCGCAACGACTAATCGCAGAGGGTTACATACTTCCCACAGAACAGGTTTTTCAAGCGCCAGGCGGCGCGACCACCCGCAAGGCCTTGTATAAATTCTATTACCACTACGGATACCCACTGGGCGAATCTATCAAGGAGCCCAATTTGAAGGCAACGTACATCGAAGATAAGAACGGTCATATTTTGCCTTATGTTTGTTTTGAAGGCGGCGAGATGAGGTTGCGGGAAGAAGCGCTCGCAGTTCTGCGGAGAACAGCAGATGCCCGATAACGCGTACAAGGTCCCTTCTGCTTGGAGCGAACGGGAAAAACTCCGGAAGAAAGGACAATTCTGGACGCCAGATTGGATTGCAGAGGCAATGGCGCAGTATGTGTTATGCAATCACAACAATACGCTGTTTGATCCGGCTGTGGGTGCCGGCTCCTTTTTCAGGGCGGCAAACAAGATTGCCAAAGAAAACGGGTTGCGGGTAAAACTTTCGGGGATGGAAATAGATCAGGAGGTCTTGAAGGAGGCGCGCGCATCCGGTCTAAGCGCAACGGACCTCGCCGGGGTTGAGATCTGTGACTTTGTGTTTCAACCACCATCAAAAAAGATTCCCGCAATTGTCGCGAATCCGCCCTATATTCGTCATCACCGCATTCCAGCCGACAAGAAACTTCGCCTGAAGCAAATCGGCATGCAACTGCTCGGGAAACCATTGGATGGGCGTGCGGGCTTGCACGCTTATTTCTTAATGACAGCCTTGGTTTCTTTGGAAAAAGAAGGACGCCTGGCGTTCATTCTCCCTGCGGACACGTTTGAGGGCAAATATGCCGAAGATTTGTGGCGGTGGATTGCCAACAATTATGCGTTGGATGCGGTTGTCACCTTTGGGCCGAAGGCTTCCCCCTTTCCCGGCGTTGACACCAATCCCGTGATTGTTTTTCTGCGAAATGCGCCGCCCCGGGATATGCTGGTATGGGCGCGGTGTCATAAGCCTGATGCTGTCTGTCTTAGGACATGGGTGCGTTCGGGGTTTGCCGCTTCCGCCTGCGAAGCGATGGAGGTTGTTCTGCGCAATCTGTCTGAAGGACTGCGCACCGGATTGTCGCGTCCCTATTCCTCAATAGCCTCCAGTAAATATGTGCTCGGCGATTTCGTCAAAATTGTCCGCGGCGTGGCAACGGGCGCCAACGACTTTTTCTTTTTGACGTCGGAACAAATAAAGCGACTTGGCATTCCGGAGAAGTACTTTGTCAGGGCTGTCGGAAGGACGCGCGATATTTGCGCGGAGGAAATCACTCTTGAGGCGTTAAATGCGCTTGACGCCAAAGGACGGCCCACATATCTGCTCGCGTTAAACAACGAACCTTTGGAAACGTTCCCTGAAGCGTTACAGTCTTATCTGCGACAAGGGGAGCAAATGGGACTGCCCCGACGACCGCTTATCTCGCAACGGAAACCCTGGTACAAAACCGAACAACGAAAAGTGCCGCCTTTCCTGTTCGCCTATCTGGGAAGGCGCGACGCGCGGTTCATACGAAACAACGCAAACGTGATTCCTCTCACGGGTTTTCTGTGCGTGTATCCAAAAGAAAACAGCGATGATTATATGGAAACGCTATGGGAAATTCTGCGCCACGAAGACACGCTGAAAAACCTGCCCCTGATAGGAAAATCCTATGGAAGCGGCGCCATCAAAGTCGAACCGCGCGCCCTGGAAAAACTGCCGATACCAGACCTGCTGGCAGAGAGATTCAGCAACCCGGTGCAACTGCGGTTGTTGGAAGAAAAATCCCCCTATTCTTAATGAATCGCATGCCTTTGGGCAGCTTTTCCTGTTTGGATGGCCGCATACGCTGAACAGGCAGATTGCGGCGGGATTTAACTCGAAATAGTGCAGCATTTGAACTGTGGCACGGAGCTGTGCATACTTTTTAAGTGCAAACCGTGGTTTTGCGCGTGGAGAGTTGAATTCAGCCGGGCTTTCGGCATGTCTGGCGATTGCAGTTCCAGTAAACCAGAACCGCATGAGTAGACTGTAAGAATAGGATAACTTCAGAAATCTCAAGGTGGAATTAAGTACAGAGGTTGACGCGATTGCCTCTGAAATAATGGCACGATCCATACTGCCTCCCAAAGCGCAAGTGGATGCGTTACATATTGCAGTGGTGGCTTACCACCGGACTGACTATTTGTTAACATGGAACTGCAAGCACATTGCAAACGCAAGAATATTGCCGAAAATTCAAGATTTACTTGCTGAACTTGGGTGCTGGATACCCATCATCTGCACCCCGGAGGAAATGTTGGATGACGAAGAACTCTAAACAGGGCTGCCGCGGCGACACGACTATTGCCGATATCCACAAGACCCGAGAACGCATCTCGGAATGCGGGAGCGCGGCGAAACCCACTACGGGCAACGCAGCATTGACGCGTACATGCACCGGCCGCCATTCGAACTCTACGATCTCGAAGAAGATCCGCACGAGATACACAACCTTGCCGACAGCCCTGACCACGTTGCCATACTCGCGGAACTCAAGGAAAAGTTGCGGGCCTTCCAGGAACGCACAAACGATCCCTGGATTCTCAAGTGGGAATATGAATAACCGTGGCCTATTGTTGGTAATACTTGGGTTAATGGTACACTATACATGGGTTTCCATGACCGTATGAAAGGCGGCGCAATAGCGTTCGTAATGCGCGGGTGCGGCATAAAACTGGAGAAGTTCCATGTTTGACAGCAGTGAAACACTGCTCAACAGAATCCGTCTCGGTGAAGACACGTCGCTCGAGCTCAAGGCGGTGCGCTTCAAAGGGGCGCGCGTTTCCAGCCCGAAGCGCGATGACCTGGCGAATGAACTGGCGGCAATGGCAAATACCCATGACAGCGTTCTGGTGCTTGGGGTTGACGATAAAACACGGGAAATAACCGGTATTCCCCTTGCCAAACTCGAAGCGTTGGAACGTTACGTGTTCGAGATATGTAATGAGAGCATCAGGCCGCCGGTTCAGTTTCGCGCATTCCGCATGGAATTGCCGGACAGCACGGGAACGCGGAAGCCCGTACTGAAAGTGGAGGTGCCGCGCAGCCTTTTTGTGCATGAAAGTCCGAATGGATACTTCTGCCGACAGGGCAGTTCAAAACGGAAAATGCCTCCTGATTTCCTTGCGCGACTTTTCCAGCAAAGGAGCCAGGCCCGTCTGATACGATTCGAGGAACAGCCTGTGCCGCAATCGAACCCGAGCGACCTTTCGGAAACGCTCTGGAAACGGTTCACCACGCGCTCTGAGGAGCCGGCTGATATTACACTGGAAAAACGCGGTCTCCTGTCCCGGGAGGAAAGCGGCGCCCTGCGCGCGTCTGTGGCCGGAATACTGCTGTGTTGTGAACGCCCCGAGCGCTTTCTGCCGAGCGCTTTCATACAAGCCGTTCGTTACCGGGGCGCGACACAAGACTCCAATTATCAACTTGACGCCCGGGAAATTACTGGTCCGCTGGATGAGCAAATCGCTTGCGCAATGGCTTTTTACAGACGCAATCAAAGCGTCAGGGCAATGAAGGTGCCGCACAGAATAGACTTGCCGCAGTTCAGCGAACGCGCCGTTTTCGAGGCCATTGTAAACGCCGTGGCGCATCGCGACTACTCCATAGCAGGATCAAAGATACGTCTATTTATGTTCGATGACCGGCTTGAACTATATTCCCCGGGCGCGTTGCCCAATACTGTCACGATAGAGAGCATCGCCCTGCGCCAGGCAACGCGAAACGAGCTGGTAACCAGCCTGTTGATGGAAGTGCCCGTGGCGCAAACAGCGGGTTCCGTCGGCAGGGGCTGCTATATGGAAAAAAGAGGCGACGGCGTTCCCATTATCATGAACCAGAGCCTCGAACTGTCGGGCAGGAAACCATTTTACCGGCTGATTGACGACTCAGAATTGCTGCTTACTATTTACGCCGCCGCAGAACCGAATAACAACGACGCTTGATCCGTTTAGCGCGGTTGCATTATATCCGGACTACACCGCGCCCCACACCAGAAAGCTGCGCACTTCGAAGGGTTTTATTTGCAGCTGGACGCTGTTGTCCTTTTCCACGGGAACAGTGGTCTCCGGGTCTTCCATCAAATTACACTCGACAACTTTTGTTGCCTTCACACCGAAACGAACGCGGACGGGACCGCGCGCGCCGTGGGCTTCGTATAAACGCGCCACCAGGGCGTTGCTGTCCTCGGCCTTCTTGATGGTTTCCACAATCACATTGTCGCGGTCGGTTTCCACCAGCGCGATGTTGGCGGGCAGGGCGCCCGGCGACGCTTCGGCAACACAGGCGTGGAGGGGCGCGTTCAGCGCGTAGCCCTCGCGCACGGACAAGGCGCGCCAGTCGCCTGTGTGCGGAAGCAACGCGTAGGTAAACCGGTGTTCCCCTTCGTCGGCGTGAGGGTCGGGGTCTATGGGCGAGCGTAGCAGCGACAGGCGCAAGACGTTGTCGCGCACATCATACCCGTACTTGCAATCGTTCAACAGGCTCACGCCGTAATCGGCCTCGGACAGGTCCGCCCAGTGATGGCCGGCCACTTCGAAGCGCGCATGGTCGAAATCGGTGTTCTTGTGGGTGGTCCGTTCAATGGCCGCAAACTGAATGTGATACGTTGCTTTCGGGCTTAACACATCCACGGGAAACGCCACTTTCAACAGCCGCCGTTTCTCGTGCCAGTCAACATGCGTGTTGACTTCGACGCGCGGGCTGTGGGCGTACAACGTAATGTCCTGGGTGAATGCGCTGCGCTCGGTGCGGCGCGTTACCCTCACAACGGCGCGTACCGGCCCGCTCTCCAACACCGTTGGGGGGGCCGCTTTGTCCGGCTCCGACATAACCGCTTCAAAGTTGTAGTCAATGTCCCAGGCGTCATTGGACGCGGGCCGGTCCTCAAACAGTTGCAGTACATTGCCGAGCGCGCCGTCCGCCAGGACCTCGCGCTGCGCCTGTTTGTCAAAGACGCGTTTGAAGCGGCCGCGGCTGTCAAGAACCACCTTCACATACTGGTTCTCAAGAATTGTTTTGGTCGCCTTCAACGGCGCGGCGTCAGCCGCGGCAATGCCGGGCAGCAACCGGTATACGGCGTGTCCATAAGCGGGAACGTCGCGCGCCTCGAAAAGAAGTTCGTCGCCTTCGAGACGCTGTGAAGGCGCAATACTGCCGTCTGATGCGACAACATGAAACGCGCCTCGGGGCAATTTGGTTTTCACCCGAACCACATCGTGTCGCGTCCACGACAGCGGATTCCACACTACTATGGGCGTCCCTTTTCCCGAGGTGTCCGTTTTGTCGGCAAGGAACGCCTGGGTCTCTTCAAGCAGCGGGTTAAGCATTTCGCGGATGCGCGCGTAGTTTCGGTCTGCGTCGCTGTACACTTCCGTAATCGAGGAACCCGGCAGTATGTCATGGAACTGTTGGGTGAGCAGGATGCGCCACGCCCCGTTGATGGTCTGGTGGTCGTAGGGCTTGCCATGCAGCGCCGCCGCCGCCGACAGCCATTCCACTGTGTGCAGCAGCCATTCGCATTTGCGGTTGTTGCGCTTGGTGCGCGCCTGTGTGGTCTGGCAGCCGCGGTGCAGTTCCAGGTACAACTCGCCGTTATGAACCGGCAGTTTGTCCGGTTCCACGCCCGCATGCATCCTGTCAAAGCACGCCTCGGTGCGGCTGAACTGACACCGGGGCAGTCCGGCGAGGTTCGCGTAGCGCTTCCCGTATTCAATCATCTTCGGCGTAGGGCCGCCGCCGCCGTCCCCGAAGCCAAAGGAGAAGGGCACTTCATCCACGAGACGCTTTTGCTGGAACTCATTCCACTGGCGGTCGCATTGCTCGGGCGTGGGATCGCCATTGTAATTGACCGGCGGCATGACCGCGCGGATGCGTGTGCCGTCCGCGCCCTGCCACCAGAAATAACCGAAGGGGAAGCGCGTATATTTGCTCCACGAGATTTTGATGGTGTGAAAGGTTTCGATGCCCGCGCGCGCCAGCAGCTGCGGCAGCGACCAGGGGAACCCGAAAGCATCGGGCAACCAAGCCACTTTCGAGCGTTTGCCAAACTCGCGCTCGAGGAAGCGGTTGCCGTACAACAGCTGCCGCACCAGCGATTCGCCGCAGGGCACATTGCTGTCCTGCTCCACCCACGTGGCGCCGCACGGTTCCCAGCGGCCCTGTCGCGCACGGCGTTTGATCTCTTTCCACAATGCCGGATAATTCTCTTTCGCAAACATGTAGAGCTCGGGCTGGCTCGCGGAAAAATAGAACTCCGGGTAGTGTTCCATCAGCCGCAACATGGTGGCAAAGGTGCGGCCAACTTTGCGTTTGGTTTCGCGCAACGGCCACAGCCACGCCGTGTCAATATGCGAATGCCCGATAAGCGCCAGCGCGCCCCCGTGCGGCGCCGCCGGGAAATCTTTCAATCCCCGTTGCAGCCGCTTGCGCGCTTTTACGGACGATGCAATCAACGCATCGTCGTCGAGGGCGTCTACGTCAACCATGCGCGCCGTTTCGAACAACAATACAAGAAGCCGTTGTCGCGCTGTGTCGGACTCGGGCATAAAGCGCGCAGCGTCCAGATACGCCATGCCGTCCCAGTAAAAATCCCATAGTTCGGTATGCATGATTGCAATGTCCGCGTAGGCGAACACATGGCTGCTGTCAAAACGCGTGCTCGGGCAACACTCCAAGGCAATGTCGTAACGGATGCCGCGCTTTCCTTTTTCCGCAAGCACTAAAAAATCATGGTTGCGGTCTATGCCCTGTCGGGGAACGCCGTTCACATAGACCAGCCCTTCCCCCGATTCCTCGTGCGGGCCTACCCCGGCAATATATGAATGGGCGCAGGGGTTCAACAACGCAACCACGCGTTTGCCGCTGAACGTGGCGGGCACGGTCGCGTACATACGAAACCACGTGGTCTGATCGTAACCGCCCCAGCGTTCCATAACGGTAAACGGCGCCCACCCGGATTTTGGGATGTCCTCCGGTCCCTTGCCCTTTCCCGTAACGCATGTGTACAGAGTGGGGATGGGACGGCGCAACGCAAAGATACGGCCATGAAGTTCCTGAAGGCGGCGCTGCAATTGCATGATCTCCACCTCCCAGTCAAAAGCGAAATGGGGCATGAGTGGTTCCTTTGTTTTCATTAGTAGGCTGCATACAAATACGGCGCGCATTATAAGCACAAAAGCGTCGCGGGATACAATAAAATCAATCGCATGGAATGAATTGCCGGGGTTGTGTGTTAACCACACAAAACAGAGCAGCGTTGTCTTATGCGAATACAATGAAGAAAATAGTACGATGAGCGTACAAGACGAAGGACAACCAATAACAAAGGAGGAGCACAATGAAGAGAGTGATCACATCGAACATGTTGGTGGCCCTGTTGGTCGCGGGATTTGTCTTATATCCGCTGGCGGGGTGCAGCGCGGAAGACCTTGCCGACCCACCCGAGATAGGCGCGGCATTGCCCAACTTCGAACTGCCGGATTTGGACGGCGAAACACACACGCTTGAGCAGTATCAGGGTAAGGTCGTGGTGATTGATATGACCAGCCATCATTGCCCGTGGGTGCAAGGGGCGGACCCGCACCTGATCGAGTTGACGGAAAAATACGCGGATGAGGAGGTCGTTTTCATCAGTGTCAATTCGAACGCGGCTGAAACGGTGGAGCAGATTAAGGAATATGTTGACAAGATTGAAAAGCCCCATATTACTTTGAAGGATGAAGGCAATGTGTACGCCGACGTGCTCGGCGCGCGGGTGACGCCTGAGATGTACATTGTTGACAAGGAAGGCAACTTGGTCTATCACGGCGCTTTCGATAACCGCTCGAATCCGCCTGACAGAGGCGATGAAGCCTATGCGGACAAGGCCATTCAGGCGGCGCTGGCGGGCGAGGCGGCGGACCCTGACCGCGTGAAAGCCTGGGGATGCACCATTAAACGCCAATAGAAAAAAGAACCTACATGAAACCGTACCATCATACCTGCTCGTTTCATAAGATGAAACGTCCAGGCAGGGCAGCTGTGGCGGCAGCGGCCCTGTTCATTTTTCTCGCCGCCTGTACCCAGCAGCCTGCGCGGGAAACGGCCGAGAGACAAGCGGAAGCGACGGAGCAAACCATTGTTGGCGACGTGACCGGTGTGGATATGGCCGCCCTTGATGCCTTATTGGCCGAGACCAGCGGAAAAGTGCTGGTCATCAATTTCTGGGCGACATGGTGTGTGCCGTGTGTTGCGGAGATGCCGGAACTGGCCGAATTTTACCGCGAACACAGCCGCGACGATGTCGCGTTTCTGGCCTTGTCTCTTGACAGCCCGGACGGCATTGAAGACACGGTGAAACCCTTCATGCGCCAACATGAGATTCCGTTCCCGGCCTATGTGCTTGCCGAACGGGATATCGAAGCCATCTCCGCGCTCATCCGTCAGGAAATTTACGGCGTTTTGCCCACCACTATTGTGTATGATCGCGGCGGTGCGGTGAAAAAGATGTGGGAAGGCGCCATAACACTGGATGACCTGAACACGGTTGTGAAGCCGTTGTTATGATCATTAGCGCGAAGAATGGAATTGCGCGTTAACAATCGCATACACTGATGCAGGCAAGCGGGCCGAACGGTCGCGGCGCGGCTTCGGCCCCGTCGAGGAAAGTCCGGGCTCCACAGGGCAGGACGCTTCGTAACGCGAAGGCGGCGCAAGCCGACGGAAAGTGGAACAGAAAATACACAGCCCGCTCAGGCGGGCAACGGTGAAAAGGTGCGGTAAGAGCGCACCAGCGTCGTGGCGACACGGCGGCTCTCCAAACCCCGTCCGGAGCAAGTCCAAATAGGGAACCCATGACGTGGCCCGCGTCGGTTCCGGGTAGGACGCTCGAGGCGCATGGCGACATGCGTCCCAGATGAATGGCCGTTCAAGGGCGCGAAAGCGCCCCGGACAGAACCCGGCTTACAGGCCCGCTTGCCGCTATTTAATACGGACACGTCGTGAGCATGACGACGGAAACACATAGTAGACGCGACAGCCCAATCTCGTAATCGCAACGTGCGTCAATAATGATTGACAAGTCATGGGAACTAACGTGTTGGGTACGCAACACCAAGGAGAGACGCCGTGAAGAAGCAAGAAGGAAATGTATTTGACATAACTTTGCCGCCCGTTGAAATTCCAGAGTATGATTATCAGGAACGAGTAAATCGGGCAGAACCCGAAGCACGAGACTATCGCGCAGGAAGTATTTTTGAAAATATGCCGCTCGGTGAAGACCCTGTGAACCTTACGCTTGTGCGGAGCATTGATGAAATTCTGGATATCTAACTGGCTCGTGATTCTAAGTGTTCACGCTTCTATTCTGTGATGAAACCGTGCGCCAGTCCCATGTAGTAAGCCGCCAAAAAGGGAACGCCTGTTCGAAGTTGTTTGCCGTTCCCGTTGTAAGTGAGCGCCCAGGGATCATAGTCCCAATAGGTTTCGTGTCTTTCGTCAATGGGAAAAACCTGTCCGTCCCGGCGTCCGCCGGCGCGGGCGGATTCGCCCTGTACGTCCCAGAGCCGTTTCATGTCTGTCCGGTGGGCGTTTGACATGGGCCAGTTGACAAGGTCCAGCGGATAACGTTTCAGCGTGTCAACAGCGTCTTCAAAGCAATGCGGCGGCGGCGAGATATCGGTTTCGCCCCAGTGATCATGACGCACTTTGCCAAGGCAACAGGCGGCATACACAAAGTTTGTAAAGGGGTTGCGTTCAATTTTCTCGAACTGCCAGTGCGTAAAAATAGCGTGATAAAACATGCTGAGCAGTTTGGGATCGGTCTCATAACGAATCAGGTGGTAGTAGTTCATGAACGCCATGTTGTCATCGGGTTGGTGTCCCGCATTGTTCGGGCCCGACAAGAACTTGGGTTGCGTCATGCCGTTCATGCCATAGCCGTGGTCGAAGGCAAGTTCAAGATAGGCCTCCCGATATTTGGGGTCGCCCGTGATTCGGTGGGTGACGGCAAGAAAGGTCAGGATACTGTACGAATTCAGTCCGCGCTCGTCTACCCATGCCTCGTTCCTGTTCAGGTCGTCAGGAGAAAAACGCGCCCAGCGCGTGGGCTTTCCGTCGTGGTCCACAAGATTGTAACCGTGGGTCAAAATATGGTCCATGATGCGCCGCGCGGCCTCTCGAACCTCGTCCTTTTCCTCCTCGGTTTTGCAGACATGATCATAATAAATGCCAAAGCCGAAAAAATGGCCGTCCAGTTCATCGGAACTTGAATCGTTCTTCCAATACCAGTCGCCTGATTCGTCCACCGGCCAGCGCGGTTGAATAATTTTCCACATTGCGTCCGCTTTGTTTCGCCGAATATCGTATTCCAAATCAAACTGCGGATTGGGGTCAGGCGCCGATGTCGGCAATACCGCGCGAGCAATGAATCCCCTGGGGGCGGGATGTGAACCGCCCTCCGTCACTTCACTGAGAAAGGCAAGCGCGCGGAACGCAGTAACGGCGGCCTGTCGTAATGTTTCATTTCCCGTGGCCGCATAGCCGAGCGACACAGCGCCAAGATAGAGTCCGTTTGAATGACCGTCGTTATCCGTGAATACCGGTTCAGCGCCGTGTTTATCGCCGGGGCGGGAAAGGCGCGCCGGGTTGACATATCCGTACGAGGTGCGCCGGTGGTATTTCTCTATTTCATCTTCGTAAAAGCGCGCTTTTTCGGCAAGGGTTGTCTGCGTATGCGCAATGCGCGAAACGCCGCCCGGCGTAGCAATCCATGCATGGCCCTGATCGTCCACCGCAATGTCGCGCACATGATCATCAAGCAGCCAACGCCGTCCCTGCCGGAACGTCCACATTCCCTCGTTAAAATAAATAGCGCCGTTGGTTGTGCCCAACCAGACCCCTGTCAGTCCAGGCGTGATACAGGTAAAATCGTTGTAGGGAAGCCCCTCCAGGCCTGTAAACAAGCGCCATTCCTCGTCTGAAATACGGTATCCCACGCCCTGCGGGGCAGCGAACCACAATTTTCCAGCAGCATCAAAAGCGACGCCGCGTACATCAACCGGCGCCCAGCG
>SLFT01000060.1 GCA_007124105.1 Candidatus Hydrogenedentota bacterium
ATCTATTAAGAGTATATTATTCACATATTAACATTTACTGATATATGTGGTAGGATGGGCGCATAATAAGGCTGGCAGTTCGGTAACGTTCCCGGGCAGGTTGTTAAGACCAATACCCCTGTGGTTTGCGCCGAATCACTGAGTAACCAACAATGGAACTTTACGTATGACGCAACGGGACGGATTCCGAATGCGATTGCGGCACACGGAAGATGACAACTATCTGGACGCGCGATGGGATGCGGGCGTTCTTGGGGTCGAGGAATGCGTGAGTGGCAATGTAAAAGTACTGGACGGTCCGGAAAATGTTGAAGATGTTGGCGATGAAGAAGGCGTGTGGTATGATGTGTATGTGGAAGTAAATGGCGCGAATGTGTTGGTGCGGGCTGGCAAGCAAAGCCCGCACGGCGTGACGCCCAATGCCGATTTGACCAAGATTGTTGAGGACACAACACAGGTGGCCGCCACAACAGACCGCACCGCGATTATTGTTGAGGGCGACTCGGAGTTTTTGTTTGACAATCTCATGGTGGTCACGGGAACGGGACCGGCCAATCTCTTCAACTTCACTTATGGCACGGGCAATCAGCTGACCCAGTTCGGCAATGCCGCGGGGCTGGTTATTGATATGGAATACGACGCATGGGGCCGGACCATTGAAGCGGTTACCAATACGGGCGGCAACACCTATACCGACGCTTACACGTATTGGTTCGGCGATAAAACAAGACGGGTGCTGAGCGACAGGCCCGGGGTTGTACTCAATATAGGATTCCATATTCGTTTGTGGGTACACAAAGCGCATCATTTATGTCGCGTAATTCTCATCATTCAAAGCGCAAGCCGTCGTCGCGCCCCAATAATGCGGCTACGGCCTGCGCGTACTCCCAGGCGGAGCGGTCGCTTGTTTGCAGGATAATATCGCTGTGCTCGAGGGCCAGCGCCAGCGCCTGGGGCATGTCCATGAACCGAAGCGCCTGTATCAGTTCCACGCCGTCATGATGCGAAACGGGCGGATTCACGAGGCGTACGGCGTCTGTTTCGCCGTCCATGACGACGGCGTACAGGGCAACGCCGGCCATGTCGTTGTTGCCAATCACCGTGATGGGGATACCCGGGGCCGCATCGCGAATGCCCATGATGGCGCGTGTTACGTCAAATACGCGTTGCCCGTCAAGGGTCTGACCGATAATGGGGAAACAGCGGCGCAGGTGAACCGCGTCGGAACTTTGCGGCGCCGCCCAGGACAGCGGCCCCACGCCCCTTGGCGTAACCATGGCGACAGCGGCGTTACTCGATTCAAGCAGCGCGCGACTGCGCGCGAAGGCGTCCGCGTCGGCCTCCGCCTCGGGATACGCGGGCAATACGTCTCCGAAAACACCGCCGAAGGCGTTGAGAGCATTCTCCCACGTTGTGTCGTCCGCGACTACGAGAGCGATGCGCTCAGGGGCGTCAGGGCCATCGGCCCACGCCACGTGCAGCCACAGACGGACGCCGGGTTCCGAGGTGAAACGCCAGCCCTCGAGGCGTACGCCTTCCCGCGTTTCGGCGAAGGCCCGCTCCGCTTCGAGGGATGGGAGCGCATCAGGCCAATTACGGAAGGCATAGTCGCGGAGTCCGGCGAGAAAGGTTGCGCGCTGCGATTCCCACGCGGCCACGCTGTCTGGAATCGGCGTTTCCGCCGCGGGCACGAATGTTTCATGAATGCGCGTAACAATCTCGTCTTCGGGCAGCGCGTCAAACACGCGAAGTGCGGCCTCTTCAACAAAGGGCGTTGCGGGCGCGTCTATAAGCGGCGCATCCTCTTTGAAGTGGCGGTTGAACCAGTCGAACACCGGCACGCGCAAAGGTTGCGAATCGGCGTGTTCGCCCGCCGCAATGGCCAGCGCCAGGTTCTCCCTTACGTCAAGACGCTCATAAACATCGCGCACCTGGGCGTGAACGCGCTGTACGCCGTCAAGGGGAAAGATGGGGTCCCTGTCCGTATTGGCAATCAACAGCGGACGCGGCGCGATCAGGGAAACAATACGCGCATAATCGAATCGGTACGGATTGGGGAAATAGTTACAGTCGCAATGGCGGGGCGTCAGGAAATCCACCACGTGTTTGTGAATGTCCGTAATGCCCGCCACAGGCGCGGCCACAGCGACGCGTTCATCCAATGCGGACAGATACAACGTGCCGATGCCGCCGCCTGAGCGCCCCGTGGCGCCGATACGGGCGGCGTCCACTTCCGGACGGGTTTCGAGATAATCCAGCGCGGCCATGGCGTTGAAGGCTTCCACGCCAGCGGGCGTATAGCCGAGGCTGGTCCACCACCACATCCCCTCCCGATGCGTGCCGTGATGCAGCCCTTCGATTTCGCCCAGTTGGATGGTGTCCACCACAAGACATACATAGCCGTGCCGCGCGAACCAGGCGGGATGATGTTGATAGGCGGTCTTGTTGCCAAAGCTGACGCCGTCCTCCTTGCGCCTGGCGTGGCCGCACAGGTAAAGAATGGTCGGCGCGGGTTCGTCAATCTCGCGGGGCAGGTACAGGTTAGCGGTCACGTACAAACCAGGCAACGACTGGAAATGAAGTTTTTCCACAGTGAATTCGTCATAGTCAAGCGTACCCGTAATCTCCGGGTCCAGCGGGCCCCGTTCCGGCATGGGGTCGAGCCCCAGGCTGTGCGCCAACTGCCGCCGCCAGGTCTCGCGCTGTTCGGGCCAGCGGTCAACATCGGGGATAACAACAACGGACTCGGCCTCAAGCGCCGCCGCCTGTCGCGCGAAATACGCTTCCAGGGCGGCGCGATTTTCCGCAAAGACATGTTCCCACCCGTCGGATTGATCGGCCAGGGCATTCACGCTCAGGATAAAAAGGAAGGCAACGGCGACGGCCACAGTTTGCGTTACGGCAACATGAAACATCATAGTGTTGAACTCCTGTTGTTGCAATATGTCCGGCTTATCCGGACGCGGATTTTACGATTGTAACGCCCCCGCGCCCCTTACGGCTGCTGCATCATCAACACGTCAAGTTCGGCTGCGACGCGATCAGGTTCCATTTTCACGCGTTTATGCCGGTGTGTGCCGGTTGGGTCGTCCTCCCACCTGTTGCTGCCGTCTTCAGGATTGATCACGATACGTC
>SLFT01000143.1 GCA_007124105.1 Candidatus Hydrogenedentota bacterium
AATCTGCCCGGTTCCGATATTGGCGGCTATCACGGCGGCATGGATATTCAACCGGAACTGTATATCCGATGGGCGCAGTTCTCCGTCTTCTGCGGCTTTTTCCTGAACGGCGGTCATGGCGAACGGCGTATGTGGAAACG
Source organism: Candidatus Hydrogenedentota bacterium (assembly GCA_007124105.1). Lineage (GTDB taxonomy): Bacteria > Hydrogenedentota > Hydrogenedentia > Hydrogenedentales > CAITNO01 > SLFT01. The sequence continues at coordinate 141 of SLFT01000143.1, forward strand.
GACGCCCCTCGAGCTGGAACTGGTCCGCGAAGCCCACTGGCTGCGCACGGAACTGACACCCTACATCTATTGTTATGTGGTACAGGCCCATCGCGGCGGCCCCGTGCTGATGCAGCCGGTGAAAGGCAAGTATCAGTATATGTTCGGCGACTTTTTACTCGTTGCGCCCATTTACGAAGACGCGCCCGCGCGCGCCGTCACCTTGCCGCCCGGACGCTGGCGCTATTGGTATGACGACACCGAGGTTATCCAGGGGAATACAACCTTCAAACGGGACTTCCCCATAAACGAATATCCGGTTTATGTGAAGGACGGCGCCATTATCCCCATGAACATCGCCCGAGACTATACCGGCATCGGCGATGAGCGCTGGGCCCCGTACCTCACCCTCAACATCTATCCCCGCCAGGAAAGCGCCTTTACCGTACATCATACCGATAACAGCGGCAAACTCGATGTCAACGTCCAGGAAGGAGCGCCGCTGCGCATTGCGCTGGACGACATGGTGGTTCCCCACTTGTTGCGGGTACTGATACAACGGCCCCCGTCGCACATAGACTGCAACGGCGCGTCCCTCCCCGGTGAAGCCTGGGAGTATCGCGCCAATGAGCAACGTCTCATCATCAAAAACGACCTGGCCGAGCCCACCGAATACCTTATCTATTTTGATTGACGCCCGCCTGTTGCGTTCGCAAAGAAAATGGGGTATACTATAAGTTGTGCCTGTCAAGGGCTTTTTTGGCGTCTTGACCACAATACATGGTATGATCTACGAGAATGTGCGCACTGTTTGTTGTTCGCGATTCGCCGTGCCGGGGTATAGTTATCGTCGCGCCCCCTCATAGGACACCGGCACGCTGAAGCGTGAACAACATACGAAACCATAAAGTAGCAGCATGGAAATCAAAATCAGTAAATGCGCCGCCAAATGTTGCGCGTGCGACAACGATTTCGAGCATGAACAAAAGGTTCATTCTCACGTTGTAATGCAGGACGATGCGCTGGCGCGACACGACTATTGCGCCGCTTGTTTTGCCTACGCGCAAGCGGAAGGGGCGTTCTGCGCCTGGAACGTGCGTTATACCGACCCGCGCGTACTGGAGGCGGAACGCCAGGAAGCCTTGTCGCCGCTGCGCCGCTTATTTTACGACTTGGCGGCTGTCACTGATCGCGCGGAACTGGCCCAGGCCTATCTTGCCGCGCAATTACTGCGACGCCAGAAGGTGTTTCGCCAAATCAAGGAATCCGAAGAGAACGACGGCGCCGAACGGGTGACCCTCTTCCTCGATCGGGCCGGCAACCGTTTAATAGAAACACGAGATTTGAGTTTTACATACACCGAACTGGATGAGGCGCGCGTCCTACTCATGGAGCGGCTACAAGCGCTGGAAGCGCCGGAAACAGACACCGACGCCGAAGCCGACAACGGTGAAACAGAGAGCGCGCCGCAACAATCGGAACAGGTGGAAGAACATGTCCAGAACGCAACGTCTTGACGATGGAAAAGACCAGAATCTGCTGACGGCCGAATTCACCACCGGCCAACTGGTGGTGGTTATCTGTGTTTCGTTGTTCGTGGCCATGGCCTGTTTCGGACTGGGTATCCTGGTGGCCCGACTTGACCCATCCCTGGACAGCGTACAGGCGAGCAGCGAAGACAATACGGAGACAGTAGCTGAAGGCGCGCCGATGCAAACATACACAACGCGCGCTTTTGCCCAGGATGCCGAGGATGTCCCTGCAAACGCGCAACGCACCCCCGAAACGCCCGCGCCGCGCAACCCCTACATGGACAATACACCCCGGCTGACGGCGCTGCCGCCGTTGTCGCCTAATCGTTCGTTGCCGACGCAGGTGGAAGCGCCGTCGCGCACGCCGCTGACCGAAGCGCCCACGCAACCCGAGGAAGAAACAACAGCCGAAGTGTCCGCGCCCGCAACGGCAACGCCGGAACCGCCGCCCCTAACCGAGGCGCCCGCCCCCACGGCGACGACCCAGACGCCGACACAAGAACCCGAACGCGAGCCGCCGCTGTTAACGCCAATCACGCCCGAAGAACCGCTTCTCGAAACGGCGATGGCCCCGCAACCTGTCCCCGCCGCAACCGGCGCCTTCGGTGTGCAACTCGGCGCGTTCAGTGGCAGCGACAGGCGCATCCGCGCCGAAACGTTTCAACGGCGCGTCCGAGCGGAACTGCAAGTAGACGCAGCGATTATTCCTTCTGATGACGATGTGCATTACAGGGTGATTGTGGGTGGATTCGGCACACGCGAAGCCGCAAAGGCGGCCTGTGAAAAGCTGCGCGAAAAACCCGGACTGAATGAAGCGTTTGTACGGCCGCTTTAGCAGATCCTCTGAACGTTTTGTATGTTGTTCGCGCTTTAGCGCGCCAACGTGAACGACATACAACATCTCATGGTTTATGAGGAACGCGAAGCGTCATGACCGACTGCCCCTGCTGTCGCGGCCTCGATGTAAACGCAGATAGCGATAGACCATGTAGACAGTACAAGAATACGGTCAAGGCGACGGAGGCGATAATGGAGAGTAAAGTAGCGGTGATCGGCCCGGGCGCGCTCGGATGCATGTTCGCCGCGCGCCTCGCGCGTTGCGGCGTCAGCACATGGCTGATTGACCACCAACCGAGCCGCGCCGCCCGTTTGAACAAGACGGGCATAACCATCGAGACAGCGCACGAACGATACACGCAATCGCCCGTGGTCACAACCACTATCCCTGACGACCTCGATTTTATCCTGGTGCTGACCAAGGCCCACGCAACGAGCAGCCTGCGATTGCCAACCCACACGCCCGTGCTCACGCTGCAGAACGGACTCGGCAACGCCGAAACGCTGGCAAGGTTGGTTGGGAACGGTCGCGTACTGGCCGGAACCACTGCTGAAGCCGTCACGTGGATAAGCGAAGGCCATGTGCGACATGTCGCCGAAGGCGGCGTCGTGTTCGGCCCGTGGACCAATGCCGATGGCGAG
>SLFT01000195.1 GCA_007124105.1 Candidatus Hydrogenedentota bacterium
AAATGTCCAGGTAATTGCTCAGGCTGATGCGTCCATCGGGCATTGCGCTCACGGGTGTTGTGGTGGCCGCCGGAGGCGCGTCATCCAGGACATCGGCAAAAGCGCGTTCCAATTCAGGATCAGGCGGCGCCTGACTGCCTTTTAACGTTTCAATCTCACGTTGCAGTTGCTGTATTTCCGCGTGGTGACGTTCCTGCATCTGTTCCATTTGCGACTGCAGCAGGCGAACGCTTTGCTGCAGCGTCTCTAAATCGCCGGCAGATGCCTGCACGCCGGCAACTAACACGGAAACAAGCCACACCAGTACGCCCACCGTCTTCGCCACTGAAAGCCTTTGATACATGATGTCCCTCTCCATGAAACCAACGTGGGCTACGCCAGCAACCCAGATTGGTATCCAATCTCGGTTTGTAGGACCGGTAGGACGGCCACGCCCGCTTCAGCGAATAAATGTCCTACGCGTCCTACCTGTCCTACACATCCTACAAAAAATGACGGATAACTTCTTGTTTTTTATTGGCCCTATGAGCCGACAATCTACTAATGGGTATGTCCGTGATCATGGCCGCTATCATGATCGCTGTCCCACGGTTCCTTGCGAACAATGCCAATGACGGCGCCAACGACATCCAGAAACAACAAGAGTACCTCCAGATTTTCACGAAGCCCGGCCCCGGCCGGAAGGGTATTTTTCGACGTTGATACAGGTCTGAGATGCATACCGAACAACTCCTTACGTGTTAATGGTGATGGTCATGGTCGTGATGGCGGTCGTCAATGCGCTCAAACTTTATTTCCCCCGGCCAGTGAGCCGGCCGGTTCTCGCCATCGCCAAAGTTAACGTACAAAAGAATATGTTCATGCGACCCATGTCTATCCACAAGCGCATCCCAAATCCCCAATTGCGTAAAGGGCGCAAAGGATTCATCTTCATGGCTGTCCGGCCAATAGTGTTTCCACGTAAAATCAATCGTATGTGGTTCAACAGATTCATCAATCACGTATGTCCCCTTGAAGGCCGGATACAAGTCAAAATGGGCATCATGCTTTTCCGGCAACATGGTATTTGGACCGCCAAAATGACCGAAATAATACACCGAATTTTCCGTAAAATGTATCTGTTCCTCTTCAAAAACATGCGGGGCTTCGGGGTTCACCCGCTGCCACTCCCAAACAATATCCGGATGGTCGTGATGGCCGTGTTGATGAGGACAACCCGCCCCTATAACCGTTAACGCAAGTAGAGAAAGGCCCAATATCAGCCTGCTTTTCTTCATTGTGTGTCTCCTTAAAACTTGTTTTCACAATGGGTATATTCTCAGCCGATTATGATAATGATAACGCAGTATCATATACTATGTCAATCTTTCTTGAACGTTTTTTCATAGGGGGACAAGTTGAAAGATGGAGCATTCCCCGTTGCCGCCGTGACGGTATTGAAATTTCCGGACCGTTCATTCATACTATGAGCAAGAGACTTGCGTACGTTTTTTTGCCGTTGCGGCGTGAAAACAGGTGAGATATGCGCGTTGGACAACGAAAAGGAGATATCTATCATGACACTTTCAAGAAGAAGATTCCTGGGCGCGTCGGCGGCGGCGGTAATGACTGCCGGAATCATGACGCGAGGCAATGTTTTCGGCGCAAATAACCGAATAGGCGTATGCGTGGCCGGCATTAACGGCCAGGGCAACAGTCACATACGCGACGTCACCGCGGAAGACGACGCGGAAGTGTTGGCGCTGTGCGATGTTGACCAGCGCGTACTCGAGCGCCGCGCCGCGGAACTTGAACAGGCGACCGGCAGGAAGCCGAAGATGTATCGGGACATTCGGGACGCATTGGCTGACGACGAGATTGACGCCGTAAGCATTGCGACAACCAATCACTGGCACGCGCTGATGAGCATCTGGGCATGTCAAGCTGGTAAAGATGTTTTCGTGGAAAAACCGTTGTCCCACAATATCTGGGAAGGGAGGCAGCTGGTGGCGGCGGCGGAACAAACCGGGCGCGTAGTGCAGCACGGCACGCAGTCTCGCTGCAACGCCACATTGATTCGCGATATCAATCTGATACACGAGGGGTTCATTGGAAACATATCCCATTCGCGCGGTTATGTGTTCAAAAATGGCAATCGCCATGCCATTGGACATGGCGAAAATGCGCAGCCCCCTGCTTTTCTGGACTGGACGTTGTGGCAGGGCCCGGCGCAGGAAGCGCCGTTTCAGATTAAGCGCGGCGTCGAACCGCGAACTGGGCATCATGTTCATTATGACTGGCATTGGTTCTGGGAATACGGCAACGGCGAAATCGGCAACCAGGGTGTACATGAAATGGACATCGCTTTGTGGGGACATGGACGCTCCGACCTGCCTGTTTACGTTCAGAGCACCGGCGGCCGTTACGCGTGGGACGACGACGGCGAAACGCCAAACACGCAGGCGACTGCCTTTCGTTTCGCGGACGGCTCCATGCTCACCTTCGAGGTGCGCAATCTCGGTTCCTTCCACGAAGCCGACGCCAGAGCGTGCGGCAACAGTTTCTTCGGCGAAACCGGATATTATGTACATAGAAAGGGGTTCTTCGATTACCAGAACAACCCCATCCCCGTGGATGAACCGGAACCGCCCACACCTAACAAGTTTGCCGCGTTCTTCAAGACCATGCGCACCCGCAACCCGGAAGATAATATGGCGCCGCCGCTGGAGGGACATCTTTCGTGCGTGCTGTGTCATGCGGGCAACGTGGCCTACCGGCTCGGGCGTTCTCTTGACATTGATCCTGAACTGGAGAAGTTTAAGGACGACGAGGCCAATACAATGCTTGCCCGTGAATATCGAGAAGGATTCGAAGTGCCGCAGCTGGCGTGAGATACGCGGGCGCAATAGAAATCTGGTCGGATGTGCGTCCCCGATATGCAGATCAAGCTCTGTACTCCCAGTCTATTTCCCAGAGCATCAGGGCGCCGTCTTCGCCTCCTGACAGAAAATATCTGCCATCAGGCGAAAAGCAAACTGACGATACACTGGCCGCGTGACCTTCGAAGCTTCGCAGGCAGCGGCCAGTGTTTGTCTCCCACAGTTTGACGGTGTCGTCTTTCTTCAAACCCACAAAAGTCCCTGCCGCAG
>SLFT01000518.1 GCA_007124105.1 Candidatus Hydrogenedentota bacterium
AATTCACCAAGTATAACAGCGCTGTATACAACACGGGCGCATACCGTTTCTACACATTCTATCTGCCATGAAACCCCTGCTGACTACCATTCTCCAGGCGCAATTCTTTTAATGCCATACGGCGGCACTGCAACAGTTGTTCCATTGTCAAATGTTAATGTCGCAGCAGTATCTTCGTAATTAAGGACCATGAGATCGCCGTTTTCGCCTGCGCTCATGAAGACCTGTTCCGGTCGCTTTATATCCAATGCCTTGCGTGTATCCGGATGGAGCGTCTCCAGTTCGCCTAACCGTTCACGGACGAATGTGGCGTAGAGACTGGGCGGTTCCATGTCGCCCGGGAAGCGACAGAACCTGCCCGCCCCTGTATCGCCCTGGTTCCATCGCGCAAAGGTTAAAGCGTCGCCCTCGACAGTTTCCAATGCGCCTTTGGGGAAAGACGGATAACATATCAGGCCGCCGGCGCGCATCCACGCATCCATTGCCGCAAGCACATCTTCCTCAACGGTATTGCCCCAAACAAACACCAGCGCCTTGTATTCATCCAGAAATCCCTCACGGATCAGCTGCTCGTCCAGATAGTCTACTTCTATGATGCGACGAATTGCCGCCGCGCGCGGGTTGAACCCCCATGCGTACAAGTGCCGAAACGCGGCGTCCTCGAGTTGATTCATTGTTTCTGGATAATAAACAGCCACCTCGACCAAGGGGGGGCGGCGATAGTCCATGATGGGCAGGTATTTCAGCCATTGGTCAATGGCCGCCTGTTTGTACAGGATATTGGAGTGATACGAAAAGAAATGGTCGCTGTTGTTTGTAGCCAGGTTGAACAGACGCCCCGCGACACCCCGCGCCGTATGCGAACTGGCTGGTTCACTGCCGGTCATTACCCCGTAATGACGCGCGGCGGTCATGGCCAGGCGCGTTGCGTAAAAGTTCTGTTCGAAGCTGTCCGTCTCGTTGGTAAGGCGAATGCCGCCTTTCACTGGTCGCATGGATTTTGTCTGGCCCGGATAGCTGGTGCCCGCCTCGACAAAGCCCCAGCCGCCGGCGGACTGGTAGATGGTCGTTCGCGGCATGGCGCGGTGCGTTTCTTTGACCCACCACTCGCACCACTGTGTCATGGAATCGGTGTACCAGGATGCGAAATCAATGCGTCTGCGTCGGGATACAATCTGTTGCGGCAGGATGACTTCTATATCGTCGAAAGACGCATACGCGCTGTTCCAGGCGGTGTTCAACGCATCAATGTCGGCATAACGCGCTTGCATGGTTCGTCGGAAATCGTCTTGCCCGTAGGGATCGCCCGCCCACCAGCCGATATGGATGTGCATGGCGTCGCCTTCGGGCGGCCAGTTCCCGCCAGCGGGGTATTGAGACTCGCCATAGTTGCCGCTCGGGCCCAGACGTACCCCGCGCAACGAACCGTCGCCGTCATACTGTTCGCCAAAGGCGCGCAATACCCGTGTTACATGGCGCTTATGATAGGGGCTCCAGATGCTTTGAATAGGATTCATAATGCCGTGTTCCAAACAGACAAAACCCTTGTCTTCCTCTCCGCCCAGAAACCAGTTCGGCAACGCATAGGCCGAACCGACTATCAGCAGCGGAAACCACTGCATCCCGCAGTCTTGAATCACCTCGACAATCGCGTCATAGTATCCGAAATCGAAAAGGCCCTCCTGCTCCGGCTCAATGACGTTCCAGCGCATGTAAGCCTCGATGGCGTTAAAGCCGAGTACGCGCGCCAACGGGGCCAGATTGCGCAGGTTGTCCAGGTCCCGCGCCAACGAACTGACGCCGTCGCCGCGAACGGTGATTCCGCCGGTGGTAACCAGGTCCATGGGCCTTTCAAGCGTAACCATGGGCGTCACATCCACAGGTACAGTGTCGGCGACAGATTCCCAGGCCGCTTCATCCAGCGGCGGATGCAGTCGCAGCTGCCGCAGGTACTGTAATCCGGAAATGCGGAGGTGAGGCAACGGACTATCTGAAACAAATCTTTCGGGCATGGTGAAGGTAAAAAAAGCGCTACGTTCCACACCCGTGTTTAAGCGGGTATACGCCTGTTCTCGAACCGGACCGGACCACTGGCCCTGGAAGCGCGCGTCCGTCAGCAGTTCCGGTCGAATAAGGCCCGCGCCGGTGTCATGATAGACCACCTCGAGCGTGAAATCCGCGCCAGGCGACACGGGCGTCTCGCGCATCTGAAATTCCCAATACTGTCGCGAGTAGGGATCGAAAATCTGCTGGATACGAAGGTATTCCCGTTCGTCCAACACAACAGGAGCGCATTGGTCGCGGTTTAACAGATGCAGCGCCTGCGCGGGTTCAGCCATCGCGCTGTCATAAAGCGTTTTGACGTCTTCTGGAAATGCTCTCGGCTTTTCCCCCGCCGCGTCCATGCCAAACGCGAATAACAACATAGCAACCGGCCATACCTGTGTAAACAAGTAAACGGCATTAATACCACAGTGATTTCCATAACGCGCCATGACAGACTCCCAGTGTTTGTCCGACTTATTCCTAAATTGAATACTACCGCGCGGGTAGAAGTTTGGTCGGACGATGGGCACGCACAACATTCAGCGTTTGGCTGATGCTCATAATATCATTATAGCGCTTGAAACAGAAGTGCCATAGGCATCCTGCTACAGGAACAAACAACATTGCAACACTTAAGCATATCGCGGGTATGAAAAAGAGGGGGTGGGATGTAATCAAATAAAACAACAGCACAGCGTCTTTCCTGCGATAAATCATCAGCGCGGCATGCAACTCTTTCTTTGCTTCAGCGCTGACGAAAAGACGCTCCATTTCGTAAGTATACCGCTTGGGGCGCCATTCGGAAGCTTTGTCCACACTGGCCTTGGAAAAGTAGCCGGGGGCAAGAATGCGTATTACAAGGAGCGGCGTAATTTCTCGCGGGTTGTCTCTTACCAGATGTATTAAATAAGTAAGGCTGAATAGAATGTCGTCATAAAAAAGAGACTGCTCTTGGGTTACGCTTCCTTTATGAATCTGATACAGATGATCACGCAGATTGTGAAGCATGCACAGCGAGACTCTTCTGCCTTGTTCGGGGACGGCGCGAAACAGAAAATAAAATAAGGCGCAGG
>SLFT01000342.1 GCA_007124105.1 Candidatus Hydrogenedentota bacterium
GGGTGAAGGGTGAAGGGTGAAGGGTGAAGGGTATGGGGCCGGAACCCTGCGGCGTGGGGTGGGCCTGATGCCGATGTCGGCGCTGCGGAGGTCGCGAAATGCAATTTCGCGGAAAAGTGCGTTACGAAATGCAATTTCGTAACGAGGAGGTGGTCGGGTTAATGCGTTACGAAGTGTAATTTCGTAACGAGTCGGATGGGTCGGATGGGGTTAGTGCGTTACGAAGTGCAACTTCGTAACGAGGAGAAGGGTGGGCGCCAATTCCTCCCTATTGCACCTCGAATTCGATGACGCCGAGCGGGCCGTAGTCTGCGCGGTGGCGTCCCGGCTCGGCTTTTACTATCTTGTTCAATGCGCCGTTGGTGATGACATGGCCGGGTTCGAGGGTATAACCCTGTTCTATGATATGGTTGACGGTTTTCAGCAGCGTATGCCACTGTCCGCCGGCGGCCATGTCGCCCCGCGCTTGGTTGATCACTTCTCCGTTGCGGGTGAAGGTGATCTCGATGGTGTCGGGATCAATGGCGTCCGGGTCGTGTGGCTTGCCGAGAATCATGTCCTTGCCGTTTATATTCCATGCGACAATATCGTTGCCCGTGCCGGGTTGTTCTTCTTCGACAGGATTGCCGGGCACTTCCACAATCGCCACGATGGCCTCGACGTGTGTACGCAATGTTGCCACATCAGCAACCGGCGCTGTAATGGCCTTGTCGAAAATGAATCCGATTTCGTTTTCAACGTGGCGGTTGGGGTCGTCGGCAAGTTCTATTACCACGTCGTCGCTTGCGTACAGTACGCCGGACGCGGGCATCATGGCTATCAACGGGAACTCGGGCGCGGGATTCGCGACGCCCGCCGCCTTATAGCCGCCGATCTCCTCGGTCTCCAACATGCGTTTCACAAAGTGGCGCTGCACCAGATAGGCTTCCTCGAGCGTTGCGTCCGGATAGGCGACGCTGATCTGCGGCATCGGCGCACCGTCGCGCCAGGCTTCATAGACGCGTTCGGCAAAGGGCGCCGCCCAGTCGGGCGTTTCAACGGTTTCGGCATGGGCCATGAAAGGCGCACATACTGCGATGCAGAGCAAAACGATGAAGGACAGGCTTTTTGTGGCAGGTTTTCTTGTGAACATCTTTATTTCTCCTGTTGCTATTGTGTCTTGGCCATTTACCCCGGATATTTCACCAGATTTCTGTTGCGCCTGCGAATCTTACGCCATCTCAGCCACTTTGCTTGCCCGCCGACTTCGACGCGTCCCGACACGCTGTCAGCCGGCGGCCTGCGCACAATGGCTAGTCTGACGCCATCTTCGCAGGCTCACGACAAAACTTGGTGAAATATCCAGGGTAACGTTTGGTATGATAACGTTTGTAGACACTATTTACAACCGAGCGCCAATGCGGCGTTGGGCATCATGATAAACTGGTTTTTGAAATCGCTTGAGACAGGAGGTTATTACGGTGAATCGCTTTTTTGTGTTTCTGTTTGTCGGCGTATTGCTTGCGCCCAGCGAAGGCGCATGGGCGTCGAGCGCGGTTGACGAAAACGACGTCAGCGATGACGCTTCGGAATTCATTTCGCTCTTTGACGGCGAGACCCTGGACGGCTGGTCAGGCGAACCGGCGTTCTGGCGCGTCGAGGACGGTCACATTGTTGCTGAAACGACTGCGGAGAACCGTACCCCGGTAAACACCTTCCTGGTTTGGGAGGGCGGCGAGGTGTACGACTTCGAGTTAATTCTTCGGTACAAAGTGGATACCGAATGGGCGAATTCGGGCGTACAAATACGGTCGGAACGGTTTGACGATTACCGCGTTCGCGGCTACCAGATTGATATTGCCACCGAAGACTGGATCACCGGCATCTTTTACGAAGAGGGTGGACGCAGTGTACTGGCGCGACGCGGTCAGACGTTGCGCATCGGCGCCGATGGCGCGAAGGAGACGAGCCGGTTCGCCGACGAGGATGAACTGGCTCGACACATCAACGCCAATGAGTGGAATGAGTACCATATTATCGCGCGGGGCAACCATTTTGTTGCGCATCTTAACGGAAACAAGATGCACGATGTGGTAGACAACGGCCCTGAGGCGCGAGCGAACGGGATACTGGCGTTTCAGTTGCATGCCGGCGCGCCGATGCGCATTCGGTTTACGGACATTATGTTGAAGCCGCTGTCGCGCAGATAGGTGTGTCGTCATACCTGAACAAAGGCAGCTCAGATAACGCTTCTTGCCTTTTCGACAAGGGGATACAATCGTGAAAGAATCAATACACCCGCACATTGAAATGGTGGCCATGGAACAGCCGGTTCTGGCGGCTGTGGCGTTGATTGCCTGCGGCATGGTATGTTGCTATTTCGGCTATCGCACCACATATTTCCTGATAGACGTCACCGGCTTCATTTTTATTGGAATGACGGCGTTGCTTCTGGCGGGCATGGCGACACAAGGCAACCTGCTTATTATGGGTGTTGCCTTGATAGCGGGCGGGATCATAGGCGCGTTTCTGGCGCATCGGGTGTATCGGCTCGGCGTGATGGCGTTCGGGGGCGGCGTATGCGCGCTGCTGGCGTGGCATTTCTCGGACGCACTGCCCAGCGAACAATGGGAATTGCCGGTTGTAATCGCTTCGGGGGTATTGGGCGGTGTTTTGAGCCTGTTCCTGCAACGCTTCATTATCAGCCTGGCCACTGCCGTTTTGGGCGGCCTGTTTGTCGCGCACGGCGCATTCCTGCTGCTGGCGCAATTCGACATCAATCCAACGCTGCCCGAAGCGGCGGTTGAAGCGTCAGGCGGCGCGGCGCCTTTTCTGGCGGCGTGGGCGGGCGTCGCCGCTACGGGGTTCCTGTTTCAACTAGTCTGTTCCGGCCTTCGAAAGAAAACATGACCGTAGCTGTCTTCTTAAATCAAACTGAACTCGACGGTGTTTTGGCATGGTTTTGCGGAAACTGATTTTGCATAAAAGGCCGTAAAAAAGGACCGTTCGCCATGAACGCGTTGCGTCCCCCGTAAACCTTGAACTTTTTGTATGTTGTTCACGCTTTAGCGTGCCGACCTGGACACAGTTACTCAAGTCTATTTGCGCAACCCGGCACGCTAAAGCGTGAACAAC
>SLFT01000236.1 GCA_007124105.1 Candidatus Hydrogenedentota bacterium
GATTATTCTGTCTGCCTTTGCCGACGTGTTTTACACTGGCAATCGCCCCCGATTCAACAGCTGGTATCCGCGCATTATTTCAATGCTGGATGACAGTATTTACGCCATGCTGCGGGAGGCGCTTGACGCCAGCAACCCGGACGCGCTCACGCATGCGGCGACAATGGGTTTATGGGCGGCTGCCATGAACGCGATTACTGTAATGGCCCGCGAACAGGGCAACATGGACGCGGCAGCCGTAGATAAGCAGGAAACGGTCCGCGCGGCGCTGACGGCCGGGTATGCAAAACAGCTGGCATCTGTAGCCGCAACAGTACAAGAAAACAGCGTCCCCGCCGCCGTTCAGATTCAAGCGCTTGCAGGCGCATGTTTTGCTGAATTACTGAATCTTGAAACACTTGCCCCAAAAGAAGACATACGCGCCCTTATTCCCAGAAGTTTGGCCGATATCACTGATGACGGGGAAGACGGCGACCAACATTTTGCTCGGACTTTAACAGCTCTGGCCACGCTTCTGTTCAGCGAACAGACATTGACTGTTCGCGCAGAAGAAGAAGAAGACGACACATTAGCCACATTTCTATCCGATGTATTAAACCACCAGCCAAACACAGCAACAGAGGATCAGGACAATCTTGTTACACCCAGTCGTCTGGACTTATGGCCTATCATGCAGGCATTGCCAGGCGTATATTATAACTCGCTGCAACGCGTTCTAACACTGCGGCCCGCGGCATTAGCGCCATTAAATACGTCCCTGCCCGTGTTCACACCGGTGTCATTAGGAAAACTGGAGATGCTTATCAAGGAAGAGCCTGATTTCATCCTGCTCATACGGCTCGCGCTTGATACGCCGCTTACCATCGAGACCATGACGCTGCGCCTTCCGATTATCATGCGCTCACCAGTTGCCGCATGCCTCCACGACAACGAACCAGTGCCCGCCCGCCAGGAACTGCTGCCTGGTGACGGAGATACACGCGTTGTTTTGCGGTTTCGGTCTCCCTTGAAACTTACTGACACATTTTACCTGCGCCTTCGCGAGTCAAAGCAACAAGAGAGTTAACAGAAATTTCATGAAGATTATCGGCCTTACCGGCGGCATAGGAAGCGGCAAGTCCCAAGCCGCGGCCTATTTCCGCGAAGCGGGCATCCCTACTATTGACGCGGACGCCATCGGTCATCAGATACTTGAAAGCGACCGTGATATACGCAATGCCCTTATCTCCACCTTCGGCGCAACAATAACAAATGATGGCGCTGCAATAGATCGCGGAAAGCTCGCGGAACGCGTGTTCGCCGACAGCAGCGCGCGAAAACAAGTGAATGCCCTCGTGCATCCCGCAATCATCGCCGAAGTGAGTCGCCAATGCGCCGCGCTGTATGAAGCAGGCCGCAATACTATTATTGTCGAGGCTGCGCTCCTTGCGGAATCAGGAAATCAAGACCCCTGGCTGACAGCACTGGCGCTCGTTCTCGCATCTGAACAAACACGTATCGAGCGCTTAACCCGGCATCGGGGATTCACGCGGGAAGAGGCACAACAGCGGATAGCCGCCCAGACCATACCGGAATCTAAGAAGAACGCCGCTCGTTGGATCATTGAAAACAATGGCGACCTGGACGCCCTGCATGCGCGTGTTCAGGAGATTGCCATGGAAATCGTTGAAATCACTTGAGGCAAACAAATAAACTTTTGTTTGGGTTGCCAACCGAAAAACGTTGTTGCGCTAAACGCAAACATTTGGAACGTCTCATAATGTGATATGCCACGCCAACCACAGACACACAATGACAGGAAGTATCTTTATGTCAGAAGGGCACGCAACAAAATTATCCCGTCGCGCATTCATAAGGAACAGCGCTGTCGCAGGCGCTACGGTCATTGGCGCAACAATAACTACCTCGAAAGTTTTCGCCAATGTGCGCCAGAGCACACCGCCTTGGCAGCATCGGTTTGCGTCTTATGTGGACGAAGAAACCGGCGTGACGGTGTATAACCTTACGCCGGGCAACCATGATGACGATGTGGTGTACCAAACCCATCCCATGTGGACGCAGGACATGCGTTACTTCATGTATTATTCGCGCCGCCCCGGCCAGGAGCGGCGTCCGAATCTGCTCGACATGCATACGGGCGAAGCGCGCGCTATTGAAGCGCCGGGCTACCAGCGGGGCACTATGACCTGGCATGACAACAACCTGTACTATATGGCCAACAACGATGTTTTTGTTGTGGACGTACCGAAGGCTTATCACGGGGATACGAAACCCCATTGCATTGCACATATTCCCGAGGAATTCCAACGTTATTCGGGCGATATTACCGTAGACGCAGACGGCAGCGCCTTGTACTTTGGCGCGCAACTTGACGAAGACGGCAAGAAATACGCCGTCCTTTCAGTAGACCTCGCTTCCGGCGACACGCGTATTGTGATACAAACGGATTTTCAGGTCGGCCATTTTCAAGCGAACCCGTCGCATCCGCGTAAACTCATGTTTTGTTGGGAAACCGGCGGCGATGCGCCGCAGCGCACTTGGTTCGTGAATACAGACGGCAACACTCTTAAGCCATTGTACAAGGAAAACTATGACGAATGGGTCACCCACGAAGTGTGGTGGGGCCCGGACAACATCATCTTCACTATCTGGCCTTACAACGACACAATGCGCGCCATGCCGCACGGCATTGCCGAAGCGTCCCTGGAAACCGGCCCTAATGGGGAAATGGATATTATAGCCCAATATCCCGCCTGGCATACTCACGGCAGCCACGACCGACGCTGGGCGCTGGGAGACGACTTTGACCGAAATATCTGGCTCATAAATATAACCAGTGGAGAGCGGAAATTGCTGACCCAAGGACATACCTCGGGTGATTACCGAACCCATCCACATGGTTCGTTTACGCCAGATAGCCGGGGACTGGTATTCACATCAAGTAAAAACGGCGTTGAAGACGTCTTTTATGTACCCCTGCCGGATTGGGAAACGCTGACATGAGCAGCGACAAGATAATTGCAATTGAAATAGGCGGCACCAAATTACAGGCGGCCCTTGGAAAGCCGGATGGAACTATCCTGGAAAAGCGGCGCGGCGCCGTTAACCGTGACGCAGGAGCGCAAGGCATTCTCCAGTGGACATCAGAAAAGGCAGAAGAACTGATCACGTTGGCAAGGAACAATGTGCGCGCCATCGGTATCGGCTTCGGCGGTCCCGTGGAGTCAGCATCGGGCCGCGCCCTTGTATCTCATCAGATTGACGGCTGGGAAAACGCGCCTATCCGCGAGTGGTTTGCAAAACGTTTTTCCATGCCTGTAGTGGCGGCAAACGACGCCAACGCGGCAGGCTGGGCGGAATACTGCCTGGGAGCCGGCAAGGGTACGCGTCACTTCTGTTATATGAATATCGGCAGCGGCATTGGCGGCGCATTGATAATCAACAAACGCCTCTATGACGGCCAGGGACGCGGCGCGGCGGAAATTGGACATACCTGGGTACCTGATTGGACAAACGATACCCCCGGCGCAACAGATAAGCTTGAAAACCTCTGCTCGGGCTGGGCAATCGAGCAACGTCTGCAACGCCTGAGCGGCCTGACGCCTGGCACACCGCTGAGCGCTTTGTGTGAAGGCGATCCCAAACGTCTGACGTGTCCGCTCCTCGCCAAGGCAGCCGCACAAAACGACGCGCGCGCCCGCGCTGAGATAACTGCGATCGCCAATGCCGTAGGCATCGCTCTGGGCAATGTGGTCACACTGTTCCATCCCGAACGCATCGCTATCGGCGGCGGCGTTGCGCTTATGGGCGAAACGCTGCTTGCGCCATTGCGGGACGCCTTGCAACAATACGCTTTCGCCCCCTACCGCAACGCCGTACGTATTGTCCCCTGCGCATTGGAAGAAGACGTCGTTATAGCAGGCGCGTTGCTTCTTGCGGGCGCATCCTGCTGAAATACTCTCGTATACATTGCACATCAGCAGCGATAGCCTCGCTGAGCGCATCGCGGGACGCAAATTTTTTTTCCGGGCGCAGGCGTTTATGAAACACGATTTCAATCTCCGCAACATCAAGGTCGCCTGTATAATCAAGTAAATGCGCCTCGACCAACGCATGTTCGTCGCGTATAGTCGGCGCAATACCGATATTCACCGCCGCTACATAACGGGTATCTCGCACGAACGCCTCGGCAGCGTAAACACCGTGCGCGGGGGTGGCGCAGGTTCCGACATCCAGATTGGCGGTTGGAAAGCCCAGGATTCGCCCGATACCCCGCCCAGCGATAACTGTTCCTGTCAGTGAAAATTTTCGGCCCAGGTATTGTTCCAAGTTACATACCTCGCCCTGTATCACCCGCTCCCGGATCAACGTGCTGCTTACACGCTGACCACCTATAATAAGCGGCGGTATCTGCCTCACCTCAAAGCCGTGTCGGCGCGCCGCCGTTGTCAAATATTCATAATCGCCGCTGGCGTCATGCCCGAAAGCGAAATCATGCCCCACAACCACTTTTTCGACCTTGCACTGTCCGACCAGTATGGATTCAACAAATTGTTGAGCCGACATGGCCGCAGAATCGCGATCAAAGGGAAGCGTATACACTACATCTACACCACGCTCCTCCAACAGTCGGCGCTTTGTCCTGGCGTCAGTAAGGATATTGGGCGCATTTTCGGGAAAGAAATACTGGCGTGGATGGGGTTCCAAAGTCATCACTGCGGCTGTCCCGCCAATGGCTCGGGACTCCTCCAACAGGGCGTCCAGTATCTGTTGATGACCAAGATGCACACCATCAAAACAGCCAACCGTCGCCACTACGCCCGGGAAACGCACGTCTGTTGTTCTCACATCCTCAACAGTACGCATAGCACTACCTCCCGGCGAAGACACGTTTAGGCTGAAGTCGCGCACCCATAGCGGTGGGTTGCGCGCTGGCGATGGCAAGCAACCTTCCTTCCGCGTCCTTGATCTGTACCCAGCCGTCGGTTACAGAACAGGGCGCCAACAGCGCCTTTGACGAAATAGCGCCGCCGGAGCAGACAATAGCGGCGCGCGCCGCATCCACGCGCGCTTCCGGCAAGTCGAGCGCTTCATCCATCGGAATCAGGCGCGCGCGCACCGCGTCAAGCGTGTCCAGAGCATCAAGCGGCGTGGCCGCGTCCAACGCGTAATTGCCGATATGCGTGCGACGCAGTTGGGCCAGCGCCGCGCCACAGCCAAGTTGTTTTCCAACATCGTGGCAAAGGGTGCGGACATAGGCGCCGCTCGAACATTCAATCCGTATCCCGGCATCAGGTGGCTCCCATTGCGTCACATCAAAACAGTGAACCGTAATCGGACGCGGTTGCCGTTCCACGTCGCCGCCTTCACGGGCAATTTTATAGAGCCGCCGGCCGCCAACCTTTACAGCGCTGACCATGGGCGGTGTCTGCTGTATATCACCTGTAAATGCATTGCAGGCATCTTGAATCATTTCTCGCGTCATCGGCTCGGGCAAGGGATGTTCCTCAAGCGTCTCGCCATCCAGATCATGAGAGCTGGTAACAATGCCCAATCGCATCGCCCCTTCATACGTCTTATCAAGGCCGGTAAAATGTTCCGAGAGCCGCGTCGCCTGACCAATGCACAATATCAACAGACCTGTTGCGCGCGGGTCCAATGTGCCCGTATGACCGATGCGCCGAATGCGCGTCGCCTTGCGCAATGCATCCACTACATCGTGGGAAGTCATGCCTTGCGGTTTATCTACGAGAAGTATACCGTTCATAGAAGGAATATCTTTCTTGCCGGACAGCAGGGGCTGTCATATTTCACGGTTGGGTGGGTTGTTTTTATGCCAGTTCTCGTTCCAGCGCTTCGAGAAGAACGTTCCTGGCCTGTTCCAAGGGCATATCCAGCGTAGCGCCGGCTGCGGGCGCATGCCCTCCTCCGCCAAATTGACGCAGAAACGCGGCGCTGTCGAAAGAGGCGTCCGAACGAAAACTAACCCGCGTTGACGCACTGTCAAAGCTTTTGCACAGCACCGCAACACTGACGCTGTCTACACTTTTCCAGTAGTTAATCAGATTCTCCGCATCTTCCTGGCGGGCGTCAAGTTCTTCAAGGTCCTGACCGGTAACCCAAGACAATGCGACCCGGTCGTTTGCGCAAAATGCAACGCGTGACAGCGCGCGACGGAGCAATTCAAAGCGAACGCGACTCATATCATTAAAAAGGCGCGTATTCCAAGGATGCACATCAATGCCGGTCTCCAACAACTTGCTTGTAATGCGATGCGTGCGCGCCGAGGTATTGGAGAAACGAAAGCACCCGGTGTCCGTCGCGATTGCTGTATACAGGCACAAGGCGGCCTCTTCGGATATGGGCGCCTCTGCCACATCGAACAATTCGGCCACCAGCTCGCCTGTTGCAGCATAGGAAGCGTCAATAAGCCCGGACGCGCCCGGCTCGCCCGATTCCAGATGATGGTCAATAATGAGCAAACGTTTGTCGCCGGAGATATGGTCGGCCAGACAACCCACCCGGTCAATACGTCCGCAATCCAACATCACCGCGAGGTCATAATCCGGCGCCGCCGCTTCAGCATCCACAATCGTATTCGCACCAGAGAGTTCACGATACATTGCCGGAACCGGATCGCTGACCGCGCAGGTTATCTTTGTTTTGCCAAGCGCCTGCAACAACAATCGCATGGCAAGCATTGAGCCAATGGCATCGCCGTCGGGATTCTCATGCGCGACTAGGTAGAAAATATTGCCCTCGCGCAATGCCGCAACAGTCTCTTCGGAAGACAACGCAAGCATGGGTTGGCGTTGTTGCTCCGCATGTATTTCTTCGAAGACCTCCTCGAGCTGATATACCTTGTCCAGCGTGTCATCCGCAAAAAACCGTATCTCCGGCGTCACGCGTATGTGAAGATGCTTGCCCACCTCGCGTCGGACCCACCCGGCCGAATGTTGCAATCCGATGAGCGAACTTGTGCGTTCGGATTCCGTGCCAAAAAGACTCACATATACATTGGCGTACCGCAAATCATTGGACATGCGCACATCCATCACCGAGACAAACCCGATACGCGGGTCTTTCAAGCCCCTGGTCAGAAGCTTGGCTATTTCTTCTTTAACAAGCGCCGCGACACGCACGGGCCTTTCCTTAAACTTCATAGCATTTCAATCCTGTAATCAGCAAGTTCAGCGGCACTGTTGGCGGCGACAAACGCGACAACGCCGCTCAACTGGCTGTTCACATGGCGAACATCATTGCCAACGATACATACGGCTATTCTACTTCGTTGCCAAACATCCTGGAATTCCGTTTCCGCCACGGAACAGTTGAAGCGCTTGTGTAACCGGTCCTTCAAACTCTTCACTACCCGACGCTTATCTTTCAGCGACTGGGCATCCCTGATAAGCAAATCCAGTTGCAGCGAACCAATGGTCACGACGCATCCTGTTCGAGTGTCTTGGCGACAGACTCAATTTTGTACGCTTCGATGACATCGCCAGGATGAACATCGTCAAATTTCTCCAGCTTAATACCACACTCAAAACCTGTTGAAACTGACCGCACATCATCTTTAAGACGGCGCAATGAAAGTATTTTTCCCTCATACACTATCACACCGTCGCGAACAAGCCTGGCCTGCGCGCCCCGCTGCGTTTCACCGTCCGTCTGGTAACAACCCGCGATATTGCCCAGGGCCGAGGAAGAAAACACTTCCCGAACCTCTGCGTGACCGATAACGACCTCTTTCTTATCAGGGGTCAACATTCCCTCGAGCGCGCTACGCACTTCGTCGAGCGCTTCGTAAATAATCCTGTAGGTGCGGATTTCAACGCCGGCCTGTTCCGCCATCTTTCGAACTTTCGCATTGCCCGTCACATGAAATCCGATAATGACGGCATCGCTGGCGTCGGCCAGCACCACGTCAGACTCGTTGATTCCGCCTACGCCTGAATGAACAACATTAATGGATACTTCTTCGTTGCCCATTTTGGCGAAACTGGAACACAAAACATCCACAGAACCTTGAACATCAGACTTGATAACAACGTTAAGCCTCTTCTGTTCCTCGCCCATGAACCGGGCATGAAAGTCCTCAAGCGTCATGTGTCGCGAGGCCGGCCCACGCTTCAGTTTGGCGCGCGCAACCCTTTGTTCCGCGATATTACGCGCAATCCGCTCCTCGGAAGCCACTATAAATATATCGCCCGCGTCAGCAGGCGCGTCAAAACCGGTAACAACAACGGGCATTGAAGGCCCTGCCTCCTGAACACTCTCGCCGCGACAATCCATCATTGACCGCACACGGCCATACGTACACCCCGCAAGGAAACTGTCGCCAACGCGCAATGTACCGCTTTGCACCAATACCCACGCAACCGGCCCCAGACCGGGCGCAATTTCGGACTCGACCACGGCGCCGCGAGCGCGTTTACCGGGGTTCGCCTTCAGCTCGAGTATTTCCGCTTGCAGCACCAACAACTCCATCAGCTCATCCACCCCGCGATTCATTTTAGCGGAGATTTCTTTCATGATGGTCTTGCCACCCCAAGCCTCGTCAACCAGGCCGTATTGCGATAGTTCCTGTCGAACACGGTCCGGTTGCGCATTTTCCAAGTCGCATTTGTTGATAGCGACCACAATAGGCACTTCCGCCGCCTTGGCATGGTCAATCGCCTCGAGCGTTTGTGGTTTGACGCCGTCATTCGCGGCGACCACAAGAACCACCACGTCGGTGACATGGGCGCCGCGCGCACGCATCTCTGTAAAAGCCCGGTGTCCCGGCGTATCCAGGAAAGTGACGCGATTGCCGTTTATGTCAATATCATACGCGGCAATATGCTGGGTAATGCCGCCCGCCTCGCCCTCGGCGACCTTGGTCGCGCGCACCGCATCCAGCAACGATGTCTTACCGTGGTCAACATGCCCCATTACCGTCACCACCGGTGGACGGGTAACAAGCGCTGCGGGGTCGTCAGGCTCTTCAGCAAAGAGCGTCTCTTCTTCTGGGATGACGACGCGTACCTCAAATCCTAATTTTTGGGCTACAAGCCGAACCGTATCCATGTCAAGCGTCTGGTTCTTATTTGCGGCAATGTTCTCATCCATTAGCGCCAGAATAAGATCACTGACCGGCATGTCCATCAGGTTGGCAAGGACTTCCACCGTCACCATCTCATCCACTTCTATGATGCCGCCCGTGGGCTGGTCTACTGTATCTATCACTTGACCCTCGCGACGCTTTTTACGTCTTTTACGCTGGCCGCCCATTGCGGCGCCGGCCTGAAATTCCTTAACGGCGGCAGCCGCTTCGCGACGAACATTTTCCTCACGAATACGGGTACGCTCGGCACGTTTAACTTTTTTGCGCTGCGATTTGCTCAGGTTACCGCCAACAACCTTTCCCTGTTCCTTAACAGGAGGTGGAATAGTATCAGGAGAAAGTGCTCCCAACGGCGTCCCAAGCGGTTCACCGCGACGCTGTTCCGGTTTACGCCGTCTTACTTCCTTAACCTCCAGAGCCTTCTGCTTACGTTCCTGATCACGACGGATAACAGCGGCAACAACCTCTGGGTCAGGCGCAACAGGCGATACAACCGCCCCTTGACGTTCTTGCTCCCTTTTCTGCTTACGTTCTTTTTCACGCTCTGTGCGTCGGCGTTCTTCCACCTCGCGACGACGTTCCGCCTCGGCAAGTTTGCCGGCTGGATGCAGTGTTGCATCGCCCTGCTCTGCCGTATCCGTCTCTGACGTCCGCGCACCCTGTGTGTCTTCTTCTGAGTCAACAAGAATCTCGGCGCGCACCTGTTTAGGCAGCGTTTCCTTCGGAACCGGGACCGCTTCCTGCGCCGCAACATCCTCCGCTTCTCCAGAGGGCTCACTCTTATCCTCAACATCCTCCGTCGCAACTTGTTCCGTTTCACCTTCGGGCATACCCTCCAGTGTAGTGGAAACAGTCTCAGGCACCTGTACATCTTCCTTTGGCGTCTCTATAATCGCCGCAACAGCGGTCGCAGATGTCTCGGCTTCCATTGTATCGGGCGCCTGCGCGTCAGCATCTACAGTCGTCTCCGAAACATCTTCCGCGACAGTCTCAACCTTTTCAGTCGCTTCCGGTTTCTGCTTGGCGACTGGTTTCTTCTTGGCGGCTGGTTTCTTTTTGGCTGCCGGCTTCTTTTTGGCAGCAGTTTTTTTCTTCGCCGAGGGTTTCTTTTTGGCGACAGCTTTCTTTTTGGCGGTGGTCTTCTTTTCAGTCGCTGTCTTGGCTTTAGCCTTGGCGCGACGCTTCTCGTCAGCCTCCGCCTTTTTGCGTTTCTTTTCCTCTTCCCTCGCCCGCACCTTTTCAATCTCTGCCTTCTTCTTCTGAAAGACAGTATCATCCTCATCAATATCGAGCAAAAGATCAACCGCGTCGTCGCCAATCTCTGTTTCAACGCCGGCAACATCAATTTGCAGTTCTCGAAGGACTTCGACTGCATGTTCCGCAGTCATTTCGAGTCTCTCCGCCAAACTGGCAATAGTCTGCATAAACCTTTTATCTCCTAATCAACAAGTAATGTAGTTCCCCGGTTATTCTTACTCTATAAATGGGCTTGTTCTTTTAACCACAACGCCTTCGGGCACCGCTATTTCGCTTCAGACTCTTCCTCCAAAGGTTCAGAATCCTCCTCATCAGCGTCTTCAATAGCAACTGCTGACCCCACATCTTCCGAAACTACACCTGTGTCCACATGCTGCGCTGCGTCTCCTGTGGTAGACACAGCGTCGTCATCAGGCGCCATATCCTCAGAGCCAGGAGATTCGTTCCCTTCCGGACTCATGGCATCGGCAGCGCCTGTCCCCTCTTCGGTATGAGAAGCGTCGCCTGCGGTGTCCGTTTCTCCGCATTCATACGCAGCATCATCTGACTCCGAAACGCTTTCGTCCTCCTCTTCCTCTTCCTCTTCACTACGAATATCTATGTTCCAACCCAGCAGTTGCGAGGCAAGACGCGCATTCTGACCACGTTTGCCAATAGCCAGGGACAGTTGGTCTTGCGGCACAACAACGTGTATGCGTTTGGCATCTTCGTTTGCCTGAATACCTAGGATATCAGCAGGGTTCAATGAGTTGGCGCAGAGTTCAATGGGATTCTCGCTCCATCGAATAATGTCTATTTTCTCCCCGTTCAATTCTTCGACCACAGCGCGTACACGCGTCCCCTTTAACCCCACGCATGCGCCTACGGCATCCACATTGGGGTCCAGGGAAGCAACGGCGACTTTTGTGCGGCTTCCCGGGTCGCGGGCTATGGCCTTGACAACAACCGTGCCGTCATAAATTTCCGGCACTTCCATCTCGAACAAGACGCGAACCAATTCGACAGATGTGCGGGATAATACAACCTGCGGGCCTCTCGGCGATCTGTCCACTTCAATCAGGATAGCGCGAATCCGGTCGCCAATCTTGTATTTCTCGCGTGGCGATTGCTCTCGCACCGGAACCACCGCTTCAACTTGTCCAATGGAAACTATCAGGTTGCCATGATTGATCCGTTTTACGGCGCCGGTAACAACATCGCCTTCCCGCTGC
>SLFT01000399.1 GCA_007124105.1 Candidatus Hydrogenedentota bacterium
GGTCCAGGGGCGCCCTTTTTCATCTCAGCGATTAGCATGAAATCCGCGACGCGCAAGCGGTACTTGACACCCTGGAGCGGATAACCCAGGACATCGGCGCCGCGGCGCCTCTGATTCGTATCGCTTTTCCCGTCGCCCTCGATGTTCGGGCGTCCGCGGCAGGTCTGGATGCGCAGGCGTTTGTATGCGGCCCCGACCGTCTACTGATGTTTGTTCTGAACATGCATACAACAGAACGCCTGCCGACGCGTTTCTACCGCGGACCGTTTTGGGCGGCGACCCATGAAGACGTAACCCTTCGCTTTGCCGAACGTCCCTTTGGGCAGGCGACGCAGGCCTTTGATCTTTCCACGGGTGAGCGACTTTCTATTGAGGGGGACGCGGCGGATATGACGCTTGCTCTGGGCAATATTGGCATGGGAAAAGTAATTGTCATCGAAAATCGCGAGGACGACGCGCACCAGCGTTCAACTCCGGGCCGCCTGTCATTCCTGGATTCGTATGAACACGGTCCCGACGACGTGTTGTTCGCCAACGGGCATTTCATGGATTTTGGTCTGACCGAACCAGGGGAAAGACGACCACTGCAGCTGGAGGCGCGCAATCACGGCGAAGCGCCGCGTGTGGCGCGTCTTCAAATCGCTACGTCCGGCGGCGCCTCCGGTTATCTTTCGAGCGCGGTGGAACTGACTGTTCCGGCGAAGGGCGCGGCGACCTGGAAAGGGACCTGGACCGCGCCCCGTGTGTACAATGAATCTTTGACCGAAATAGAATTGGTTGACGCGTCAAGCAAGGAAGTCTTTGATCGCTGCTTTATCACGGCTGAAATCGCGCCGCTTTTCCAGCCCGATATTCCGCATGTGGACTTCGGGGTTGTTCTCGATATTCCGCTGCGGACCGTGGCGTTGCGCCAACGGGAAGACGTGGAACATGCCCGAATAACCGCTGTTGCCTGCGATGAAACGCCCATCGAATACGAAGTGGATGAAACAGGCAACCGCCTTTCGTTTCGCCCGCTGCTCGAAGTCCCCGGGAAGTTCCACGGGCAACTCCGTATTGCCGTGCGGCGTAACGAAAACGAAACAACCCACGAATTGACGCTGCCTTTTTCCGGCGAGCTGTCTGCGCCATGGCGAAGCCATCCCGCGTCCGTGGTTGTTTTTTTGTCCGACGCGCTTACAACCTATACCGTCCACGTCAGTCGGCATGACAATACGCCGTTCAGTGTTGTCTCCGCTTCTTCAGACGCGTCCTGGATGCGCGCCGAATGGGAAAACGACGCGCAAACGCTGCATGAACTCCGCTTGACCATCGAGCGGCCGCCCGCGGAAACAGATGAAACGCTGTTGTCGGTTGTGTGCGTTGCGGACGACGGAGACGAGGCCACTGTCGTTATACCGGTGCGCGTCCTTGTTCGCGACGGCGCGGGCGGTACGGGCGCGGCCGAAAACGCGCAGGCGGTAGAGACGCTTCTCGATCGTGTGGAGGGCGTTGTGGCCACCGCGCGCGCCATAGCATTAACGCCCGAGAATTCCGCATGGGTAAAGTTTCATGCCTTACTTTTGTATGAACATGCTCCGACGGCGCTGTTGCAAGACGCCCTTGCCCTCGTCGGCATGGGCGATGACGCTTATGAGTATCCCGCAGCGCCTGGTTTTGACGATGTTGCCACGCCTTTTACCTTGCGGCGTGGAAAACCTTTTCCGCGTCAGAAGGTACAGAGGCCTTTTTTGCTTGAAGACCATTGGGACCAATACCTTCATATTTTGAGCATAACAGGCGTTTCGCCATCAACACAGCTTCACGTCGGCGATGAAAACCATAGCGTGGCGGACCTGATTGCGCTTTCCAGGGAGGAGGCAACGGTACATCGGGAGTTGCCCTGGACAATCTCCGCCCACGCCCACTACACCGGGTTCACTGAGCATTGGCAAAATAAATACGGGCAAATGGTGAATTTGTTTATGCTGGTGGAGCGCATGCTTGACGATGCCCCGAATCCCACATGCTTTGAAACCCATCACCTCCAGACCCTGGCGCGTATTCGCGAATATTCCGACGGCTTGAGCCATGCCGAACACGCGCAAACGCTCGTTGGCATTCAAGAAGAAATAGACAGCGCCATCGAAATAATTCGCGACTCACAAATGAACAACGGCGCTTTGCGTCCCCCAGCCTATGACGATCAGGCAAGCCGAACAAGCGCGCCAACAGAATACGAAATATTTATCACGGGCCACACTTTTGAATTTCTTTCCCGAGCGCTGCCAGACGATATGCTGACTGACCCCTGGATATTAAGAAGCGTCGGTTTGCTCGTACAATTGCTGAGCCGTTATCCGGTTGGGTATGGCGAGGATCTTGTACGAGAACAGGACCTTTGGAATTTTGGTTGCTTTTGCCATGCTGTTTCCGGCCTGGCCCATTGGAGACTTCGTGTACTTCGGATAGCCGATCCTAAACAGTAATTCCAGGAGAGTGAGAATTTATGCCGCCAATGATGAAAACGAAGTTGCTCTGAAACGGGCATAATACAGACATCCTGAACTCGACGGTTTTCATTCCAGACGTTGCTCATGCTATTATTGCAATCGGCTTTGCGCGTCGTCTTTCGTACGGCGCGATGCGTTTTTCAGCAACAGGATGTTGTCATGGTTTCCAGAAACACCAACTTTTCAAAAAAGGAGTCTGTCATGAATTTCAAGCGTACCCTGGTTACAAGTTTATGTGTTGCAGCCCTGTTCTTGGGCTGCGCGACCTTTACTGCCGCCGAGGAACCGGCAGGCGCGGGCGCGCCGAATGCGGAAGCGTTGGGCTGGCGGCTGGGTTGTCAGCTGTGGAGTTTCAACCGCTTCACCTTTATGGAGGCCATTGACAAGGTGGCTTCGCTCGGGTTGAAATACGCCGAGGCATTTCCCGGCCAGCGGCTCAGCCCGGACCTGCCCGAGGACGTACGATTCGACCACAACATGAGCGATGAGCATCGGGCGCTGGCGCAGGCCCATCTTGATACGCGCGGGGTAACCATTGTGGCCTACGGCGTGGTCGGACTGACAAGCAATGAAGAGGAAGCGCGCAA
>SLFT01000344.1 GCA_007124105.1 Candidatus Hydrogenedentota bacterium
GAAGTTATGAAGGTACGAATGCTCCAACGCGGGTCTACTGGTTCAGCGACCGCATCGAAATCATTAATCCCGGCGGCCCTTATGGCGCTGTTACGGTAGATAATTTTGGGCAACCCGGCATCACGGACTATCGGAATCCCAATCTGGCGGAGGCCATGCGTCACCTCGGGTACGCGCAACATTTCGGCGTGGGCATTCAAATTGCGCGTGAAGCACTGGCGCGAAATGGCAATCCGCCTCTTGAATTTAAGTTTGATGCGGGTCCTGTGGCGGTCATTATTCGCAAGAAGCGGGGGAAAAGGGCGGCAGACAGCGGATAGGGGCGCCGCCGTTTATGGACGAGATGCCTACCATGTTCATTGAGGCAACCCCAGGAATATATCGCCGTTACAGCCGCGGGTCGCTACACTGCCTGAAACGGCATAGGCGGCCAATTCGACTTCAATGAAATATTGCGCTTCCGGTGCTTGTGGTTGCATGACATCAAGCATGTATACGGCGTTCTCATGGATATATCCGGCAAACCCGCCGTGTCGGTCTTCTGCCAGTAGCGTTTCCTTCCCGTCTCTGTCTGTTTTGATCAGTGCGACCCGACGTGTCGAAGCGCCCAGTTCACCGCCTGTATATTGGAAACGTATTCGCGTGATGGCGGGCAGATGATCCGCCAGTGCATCGGTGGCGTCGAAACGTTTGACAACGGGCGCTATGTTGTTATTGAAATCGTCTGTTTGCCAGTGTCCAATGTGATGCCAGTCCAGTGGTTCAATTATACGGCGCCATTGGGCGAGGGCGTCGCCCAGCTGTTTGTAACTTGCTCCGCCCCAATATAATCCCGCTTCATCCTCTTCCAGTGAATAGTTGTCGGCGAGCGCGTCGTTCGCCGCCGCCGTTGCTTCCCAGGCTTGCATGGCGTCTTGACGGGTCGGCTCGGATTCTTGCTGACGCAACACGTTACAGGCGCGCATGAGCGCATCCAGTTGTACGAGCACACGCTGTTCATCGCGGGCGTGTCGAACCACCGTATGAAGCTTTTGAAAACGCTTCGCCTCGGGCGTCGTCGCTTCGATATGCAGCGCGGTTATGGCCAATGCTTCATCGAGACAGGCAACGGCATGGCGGGCGTTGTCGCCAAGCCCATCGAGTGGTATATCGCGTACCTTGCTGGTGTCGGGAAACCAGGCCAGCGTCAAACTACGACCATAGCGGCGGTCCCGGAACGCCTCGGATACCAGTTCATAAACGCGTTGTCCCGCTTTGTCGTGTTTCCCGTAATAGTCCGACATAAACCTTTCCGTCAGTATGTCGGCGGGCGTCTCCGGATTCCATGTTTTGTGGGCAACCACATAGGCGTTGAGCGCCTTGGTCCATATCCCGAGATAACCCAATGGGAGGTCAAAACCCGCCATGTTCAATGTCGCGATACACTGGAAATCTGCGTCAATAACCGACAGGGGAAGCAGGCTCAATCCGAGCCAGTAATGCCGCATGATCTTCCAGTGATAGAGCAGGCGCGTTGATGTTGTTCCGGGTTGTTGTTGGCTGATGGCGTCCCACTGGCGGAACACATCGAGATATTCAGTATCGTCAGGCATGGTGCGCTGATCGCAAAGAGGCCACGTAAAATTGCGTCCCCAGCAGGCCACGTCCACATCAATCAATGGGTGTGGCAGCGTCTCTTGTGGCGGCAAACGATGGTTGCTGTAGGCCAAATGCATGATGCGCGTACCAGGTTTTACCTTATCAATTGCCTCCGCCGTCTGGTTGTTCAAGCGCAGGTAGCGATCGGCGATGGACAGCTTAGCGCATGAAACGCATTCGCACCAGTGTCCTATGTCATTGGGGGCGGGATAATAGAAATCAATCTCGGGATGGTCGCGGACAAAGGCGACAAAATTTTCCAGATAGGTCGCGACGGCATTGGTGTTGGTGGTGCAGAATTGCGCCCAGGCGCCGGATTCCGTGTGCATGGCGCCGATACGTTTCCCGTCTATCTCGCAATACCAGTCGGGGTGGTCTTCCGCGTAGCGACGGGGCGGCAGGAACAGGGGATAGGCGCCATGCTCGCCTAGACCGACCAACATGCCGCGACGCGCTATCTCCGGCACAATGTTTTTTCGCCACCGTTGCCACAGTTCTTCGTTGGCGGCGTAATTGAAATTCAGCAGGAAGCGATTCATCCGCAACTTCGCCCACCAGTCTATTTGCTGAATAATCCGCTTATCTGTTGACGATGTCATGGGTGAGATATCCCGAAATTCTCGGGAACGAAAGGAATACGACGGTTCGGTTTCTCGATCTACTGATTGCGCCAGTAATGCGGATAACGCAGCAGGGGAGACGTCCGGCGTGATATTGTCCTCGGGATATGGGAAGTACCAACGATAGCCCAATTCGTTTTCCAGGAAATCATAAACCGCATAGAGCAACGCCCGGGGTGTGTTTGCGGTGAAGGTTCGGACGCCTTTCGACGGCGTATATATGCGGTACGCCTCAGCATGATCGGATACGGGGAATTTCGGCGCAGTCAGCGCGAATGGCGGCGCACAAAGAACCAGGATGTTTCTTTCCGACCAAGCGGGGCGACGTTCGATTTCCACGCTTATTCCCGCTGCCGCCGAGGCATACTGCGCCAATTCCAAGGCGGCAAATTGGACCGGTTCCACCGCGTCGGCATCCACTATTACAGTTACAGATGCCTCGGCGGTAAGTATGGCGGCAAGATATATCCATATAAGCATGACGCGTCTCCTTTTATTAGGGAAGCCAGTATATCAGACGGGCTGTAACCTTTCTAAACCAATATGGGCGAGGGGAACGGTAGGTGTGACATAAGGTTGAAAGTTAAAAATGGGAGAACGCGAATGTGGGCGCTGCAGAATCGGTTTTTCTGCAGTGATACCTGTTTGCCAATATATGAAAGTCTTTGAGATACGATAAATCCCCGTCAATGTATTGGGGGAACAAAAAAACTTGACTTTTGGGGTAGACGCGTGATACACTTATGGCAGAAGCGTATTACACAAGGAAAAGATTATGAAATCACTATCACTAAAACTAAGCGAAGGACTTGAC
>SLFT01000133.1 GCA_007124105.1 Candidatus Hydrogenedentota bacterium
CAGGAAAGCCTGATGTGGATTGACACCAGTTATCTTGACGAGGACGAACCCTATCAAGGCGGTTATTATCCGCTGGACGGGGACAAGTCGTCACGATACTGGCGCCCCGGGCTTGCCCGCAATGGCCTGCATTTCGCAACCAGTCCCACCGATTACGGCCCCGATATGTTCTGTGAGTTTTGCCTGGACTTCATACGCGACCACGCGCATGAACCGTTTCTGCTTTACTATCCCATGGCGTTAATACACCGCCCCTGGGTGGCCACGCCTGACGCGCCCGACCTCGAAGGGCACAATAGCGACGAGCATCTGAAAGCAAATGTGGAGTACACCGACAAAATTGTGGGACGTATTGTGGACGAACTGGACGCCCTTGGCATCCGCGAGGACACGGTGGTCATTTTCGTGGGCGATAACGGTACGCAAGTGGCGGGAAAATCAACGCCCACGGAATGGGGCGCGCGTGTGCCCTGTATTGTAAGCTGTCCAGGTACAGTGCAATCGGGACTGGTCAGCCGCGAACTCTCCGATATTTCGGATATCCTGCCCGCCATGCTCGATTTCGCGGGCGTGGAACAGCCGCGCGACATTATGCTGGACGGCGTCAACCTTGCCCCGTATCTGCGCGGCGAGACAGACACGCACCGAGACATGGTCTTCAGTTTTCTCGGACAGTACCGCATCCTGCGCAGCAGGGAATACCTGCTCGAGCAGAACTCCGCGGACGATTTTGGACAGTTCTTTTATTGCGGCGAGCATCGGAACGGACGCGATTACGTGGATGTTACCGATTCCAGGGAACCGAAGCATCTGGCCGCGCGCGCGCATTTTGAAATGTGGCTGATGGGTTACCTCGCGCCGCCCACTACACTCGAGGAACGCCGCGAATTCGAGGCGCACACGATACCGAAACTCGAATCCCTGAACAGGCATTTGAAAAAACTCGATAGACGCATCCCTCTTCGCCGGGTGCCTCCCATGCCACAGATTCCAGGAAGAAGACATCGGGAAACAGACGACGACTGAAACAAGCGCGCACACCACCATTTTCATGGTTCAGACGGATGAAGCGGCAATCTCAGGTCCCTTCTGACGCTGTCCGGCCTTGTCCGATACATGTCCCGCTTGAAATTCATATTCGGAAACGGTAGACTTAACCCGGATATTTCACCAGATTCCTGTTGCGCCCGCGAATCTTACGCCATATCAGGCACTTTGCTTGCCCGCCGACTTCGGCGTGTCCCGACACGCTGTCAGCCGGCGGCCTGCGCAAAGCACCTGATCTGACGTAATTTTCGCAGGCTCACGACGAAACCTGGTGAAATATCAGGGTTAACTCAGTTTAGTTTTTTGCAACATCACCTCTACTCAAGGTCGGGAGAAACGCAACAATGAATACATCAACAAAAATCAATCTGTCCGCAATGATGTTCCTCGAGTTTTTAATCTGGGGCGCATGGTTTGTAACGATGGGCACCTATCTCGGCAGCCTGGGGTTCACCGGCGGCCAGATAGGCAACGCTTATATCACCACGGCCATTGCGGCGATTATTTCGCCCATTTTCGTGGGCATGATTGCCGACAAGTTTTTTCCGGCGCAGCGTGTGCTTGGCGTGCTGCACCTTGCCGGCGCGGCGCTGATGTACTGGGTCAGCACCATTGAATCGCCCGGACTCTTCTTCTGGGCGCTGCTGGCCTATGCGCTGTGCTACATGCCCACGCTCGCGCTGGCAAACGCCATCGCGTTCAACCAGATGACCGACTCGGAAAAAGAGTTTCCCGTTATTCGCGCCATAGGCACATGCGGCTGGATTGTTGTAGGGCTGTTCCTTGGGTTCACGCGTATTGAAGCCACGTCTTATCCCATGCTTATTGCCGCGGGCGCTTCGCTGCTGCTGGGATTGTACGCCTTTTTCCTGCCCCATACACCGCCCAAGGGCGCCGGCAAGAAAGTGACCATTGGCGACATCCTCGGCATCGAAGCGTTGCGCCTGATGAAGGACGGCTACTTTACCGTCTTTGTGATCGCGTCGCTGCTCGTGGCCATGACCACATCCTTTTATTTCGGATTCGCCAATCTTTACTTTAACGAAAGCGGCATGCAATACACCGCCGCCATCATG
This sequence comes from Candidatus Hydrogenedentota bacterium, assembly GCA_007124105.1. Classification (GTDB taxonomy): domain Bacteria; phylum Hydrogenedentota; class Hydrogenedentia; order Hydrogenedentales; family CAITNO01; genus SLFT01. Next base: position 2,124 of record SLFT01000133.1, read on the forward strand.
ACGGGCGGCCAGTTCTCCGAGGCCATCTTCATCGCGTTGCTGGCCTTCTTCTTCGCCAAAATGGGGATTAAGACCATCCTGACGGTCGGCATGCTTGCCTGGTCCGTTCGCTATTTCCTGATGGCATTTGGCGGCAGCGATCTGCCTGGTGTGCTGTTGTGGTATCTCGCTATCATCATCCACGGGCTTTGCTTCGGTTTCTTCTTCATTGCCGGACAAGTCTATGTGGAAAAGGTCGCGCCTAAGGTCATCCAGGCCAGCGCGCAGGGTTTCATTGCGCTGGTTACCTTCGGCATCGGCCACGCACTGGGCGCGCGTTTCTCGGGTATGGTTGTGGACTGGTTCACCACGGGCGCGGGCGACGAGATGACGCGCAACTGGACGGCTATCTGGTTGATACCGGCGGTGATTTCGCTGGTGGTGGGTGTGCTCTTCGGCCTGTTCTTCAAAGTGAAACCGGCGGAGATACCTGTCGAGGCGCCCGCGGAAGCCGCAGCGGAATAACGCAACCACCAATAGTTGATAGGTACTGTTCCGTCGGGCCTTGGCGGACGTTGTCTGACCGGGTCCGACGGAAACGTCCTTTTTTGCAATAACAACGTCAACAAACATGATATGACTTCTTTTCTCTGTCACAAATGCGGCGCTTCATGGGAAAGCGACAAACGGCAACCCGGCTTCAAGGAAATATGTTCGGAGTGCAGCGCCTATCTGCATTGCTGCAGGAACTGTCGGTTTCACACGCCTTCGGCGCACAATCAGTGCTATATCCCGAACACGGAGTATGTGGCTGATCGCGAGAAACTGAATTTCTGCGAGGAATTCGAGTTCCGCGAGGGCGCCCCGCAATCAGACGTCAACGCAAGCAGGAAACAACAGGCGCGGGACGCGCTAGATGCCGTGTTCGGCGACGATGATGAGAAGCCGCCGCCGTCATTTGACAAC
>SLFT01000386.1 GCA_007124105.1 Candidatus Hydrogenedentota bacterium
CTGGCAAGGCGTGTTCAATGTCGGGTTCCGCGTTGTTATCCCCTATGAAGACGGCGACGAGGTACTGCTCGCCAAAGAATAAACATGACTAGGCGGGTGAAGCGAAGCGCAACCCACCGATTCCTCCTGTTGCTACGGTGAATTATATAACGGCGTATAATGCGAGGAGAATAATCGTGGACGGTAAGGCAACCACTGGCGTCAGCCATGATGCAGGTCTGCGGTATATGTCCCGCAGGCGGGCGTTGGCGGTCACTTTCATGTTGGCGGCGCTGACCAATGCCCTTGTCTTTGCGTTTCTGGGAGACACCCCTTTTGTTTTCGCTAGAACCACGCCCGGGCGCTCGGAACGCGCGGCCCTTGCCATTCGCGACAGGGAACACCCGTTTGTCCAGTGGGGGTCGCGTCTTTTTACAGAACGGTACCTCAGCAAATACTATGCTGAATACTGGTATATTACCGAGACCCGTCGCGGCGCGGGCAAAGAGGCTTTCACCAAGGCCTTGAAACACGCGCTTGACGCCTACCCCAACGTTGACCTGTACTTGCTGGCCCACACAAACGAGTACATTGACTGGGTGCGGTCCTTCCCAGAATCCAGTCGGCGTCGTGTGCGCTTTGTGTATAACACAGGTTGTTTTAACGAGCCCCAGGGACCTGACTGGCTTGCGTTGGGCGCTGAAAGTTATATCGGTCATCCCGGGCAGAGCGAATCGCCCTACTTCTACGTATTTCTTTTGCGATACTGGACACGGGGCGCCACCCTTGCGGAGGCGCTGGAAATCGGAAACCGACGCATGGAAAGGATATTTCGGCAGTTGGAATTTGCATCGCCGAAACGCTTCAACGCCAAGGCGCTGATGCATGAGAGCGTGGCCTCCTGTGTGGGCAACGGGACGCTGCGCCTGGAGGACATGCAATGATTCGGCGTTACGAACATTTTATTCTCGGACCACTGGCGCTGCTGTTTCAGGCGGCGCCCACCGCCTTTATATACCTCGCGCCCAATCTTTTTTACGGTGTTGATGCGTCACTGCCGGAACACCTTCTATGGATGATGTCCATGACAGGACTGGCCATTCTGTCATTATTGGGGATGACCCTTTGTTACTTTGCGTCTTACCTATTGTTGACCCGCTCGCGGCGCTTGGTCGCGTTTCCAATGGTCGCGCTGTTTTGCGCGCCGGCGTTCCTGATCGCGGCGATCTATCTTACTGCAACGCTTATGTTCATGACGTGGATATGATTCTTCCCGTTATCCCTGTCAAAGAGATGGGGACGACATATCGCGCGGTTCCAGCGTGAAAGCAAACTTCTGCCCGAAGGGCGTTCGATCCCTGGCGTCAAAAGACAGTACAACTTCGGTAATGGCCGTCAACGGTGTTTCAGCAAGGGGAAGTTCGAGTTGCAGTTGTTCAAAGCGGCGCAGCCGTTGCGGCAGCGGCGCGGCATTTTGCAGGTCTCCCGAGACGGTGATATATACGCCGCCGGGGGCGTCGCCCGCTTCAGCGGGCGGGACAAGCGCGGCCTCACCGAGATTGGTGAAGGTGATGCGGAGTTTCGCGGAGCCGTCGGCGGCCAGCGAGACGCTGTCGCCGGGAAGTACGCGCGTCCAGTTGCCGTCGCCCGATTGCACTTCCATATAGTCGAAGAAGGCGTCGAGATATTTGGGCGGGTTGCTGCCGCTCCACGGCGTGTTGCCCACGGCCAGGGGCGGGCAGTTTGTGGAATCCGTTCCGGTCGCTTCCGTTTTCAGGCCCGGGGTCTGTCCCGCCTCGATGGCGCTCCAGAAATCGTCTGCCAATGCGCTGTAAACGCCGGTCAGGCCGTTGGTGTGGGCGTCGCGGTCAAACACGAGCCACGTATCTACAGGCGGCGCGCCAGGGGCCTGCGTAAATTGCGGGCCCTGTTCACGGATAACCCGTGTGACCGGTCGGTCTGTGCCGTCCGGGTGAATAACACCGTAGTCGCTGTTCTCGTTGGTGCGGAACCCGCCGGGATACCACCACCAGTAGATGCCGTCCGCGCCGCTCTTTTCAAGCATGCGATAGAAGTTCGCGTAATACGCGCCCTGAAACGCCAGACGCTCGTTGGTGTAATCCATGTGCGCCATGTCCCACACATGCACACCCGCTTCAGCCCAGAGCACGGGCAGTTCCGGATTCGCCCAGCGCGCGTATTCATAGGTGAACCAACCGGGCTTGATCCGTTCCCAGTCGCCAATCCGACCGTAGCCCTCGGGCTGAAGGATGTCCACCGCGCCGGCGAGATAAGCGAAGTCATACAGGATGGCGTCCGTCATCGTGTCCGTGGGATCGCCCGCCATGGACATGCGGAAACTCACCAGCGTATGCGGGTCAACGGTGCGCACCAGCCGCCGCGCTTCGGCGTATTTCTCGTACAGCAGCGTATCCAGGAACCTGCGATAGGCGGCGATCATGCGGTTCCAGGGGCCGTCAGGGCCGATCTGGTGCGGCTCGAAATTCACCACGGCGCCGTCATCGCCGCGCGGTACAGGGAAGTCCCAGTCCGCTTCGGCGTTTTCGAGGCTGCCGTAGCGTTCGATAATCCACGCCTCCCATTCGGGATTGAAGGGGTCCCGTTCCCAATGGCGGAACATGGGTTCCCAGGCAAGGTCGTAAGCGAATACCGTGTCGTTCTCGGGCAGGCGCAGGGTTTCAATCATCTCGCGCACATCCTCCCAGGGGAAGTCCATGGGCGTGCCCGGCCGCAGCGACAGGTTCGCTTTCATGCCGAGCGCGTCCATGCGCCGCAGGATATCAAGCAGGTTTTGCGCTTTCATACTCTCGTGGTAGAGAAAGATGCTCAACGAGTTACAGCCCATTGCGGCGCATCGTTCCAGGTCGCGTTGAATCACATTGGGATGATAGGCCGCGGCGCCCAGCCACTGCTCGAAATAGTGATACCACTCGATGGCGATGCCCGAGGACGGCATATAGTTGATGCCGTGGGGACGCCACCGTTCGCCGTCGCGCATGAACCGGCCATCCTCAACCGTCACAAACGAGGGCTCGGGATTCGGACGCCAGCAATGAATCTCGTGGGTCGCCTGGTCCAACAGACGATCGCCCTGGAGCAGTTCCGCGCGCACCACAAACCCATCCGCGACCCACGTTTCCGGTTGCCAGCGCGTCTCGAACCGCGCCGGTTCCCCCGCCTGCGGAGAAATGATATCCAGCGCGTTGTCAGCAATTACATCGCCGTCATGGTTCAATACGCGCAACGAGAGTTTCAAGGGCACATCGTCGCTTGCATCGGTTGTCGCTATCTGCGCGCCCAGGACAACCGCCTGACCTTCGAGGTAGGTGTAACGGTCCGCGCCGGCGTCCAAAAAATACACTGGCGTTTTCATGCGCTTGATTGCGCCGCGCACGGCGACGCGCCCCCCTTCCGACAAATACCAGGCGCTGTCTTCAATGCCAAAGGACGCCCATACACTGTTCTTGTATGCGCCGTCCGCGTTGACAATCATGACGGCGGGATAGCCGCGCAGGGCGCCGTCCGCCGCGCGCGCCTCAATTAACGGCAACCAGCGCCAGGGCCTGCCCTTGTCAAAACCGCTCGCTTCCGGACGGGGATGAACGGCGCGAACGATCGCCGGAACGTCAAAGTCCATTGCGGGCAGCAAGGTTTGGTCCGCTGCCGCCGTAAAAGTCGTCACGTCCTCTGTAGCGTAAAATTTGTACGTGGGCGAAATGGCGTCCAGCGCCGGCGCCGCCACATCCCCGAGAATCTCGCCCAGTTCCGCGTCCCGCGCAGCCGTGCCCACCTGCGCCACCTGAAAATGGTGATTCCCCTCCAGATGGCCCGTATGCGTATAGGCCAGCGTGAACGCAATCATGTCGGTGTTCGCCGGGTTCAGCGCACTGTCGCGCCGCCCCGAAACGCTCTCCCAGAACTTAAAGTCCTCGGGAACCAGCATGAAGCGCTGCCATTGCTCGGTAATGGGCACAACCGCTATCCACCGCGACCCGTCGCGTTCGCGCCACTCCACGGCAAGTTGGTTGGTGTTGGGACCGCCCCTGGCGGCGAAAACCGTAACGGTATGCCCTTCCGGCACGGGCGGTTCCGCAAACAGGCGACAGGCCGAGTCCCAGTTTTCAAATTCCGGCGCGGTCACATCCAGCGCGGCCGCCCCCGGCGCAAGCGCGTCCGGCGCTATGGTGTGTTGTGTTGGCGTGTCCATGCGCATGGCGCTGCGATGCCAGTCGTCAAGGGACTCCTGAGAAAAATCGAGGATAATGTTTGGCGGCGCGTCAAGGGCTGTTTGTTCACGAAAACGCGCCTGCGTCTGCCATTCGTCGTTCATGAAGATAAGCCGTTCGCGCCACGCCGGTGTGTTAAGCGCCAACATGTTTCCGCCCTGCTTGAGGTATTCATGCACCGGTTCAATGGAGCGCATGGGCAACCGCTTCGCATCGGGCAACGCCAGCAACGCAAATGCGTCTGCTGTCAGTGTTTCGCCGTCGCACAGCGCCGCGCCGTCAATCAGCGTAACGGCATATCCCGCGTCCGCCAAATCCTGGTGCAGCGCGGCAACCAGTTCCGCGTCCGCGCCCATGGCCTCATCCGCAAAAAGCGCCGCTGTCGGCATTTGCGCAACAGCACCAGCAGCAAGCATCACAATAATAGAGACAGACACCATGATTATTCCTTTTCTCATCCATGTATATGGTCTCGCGAACCGGTGATACGGCCATTATTCAAGGGGCAGGAAGAAAACCGGTTCTGCCAGCAATAGCCATTGCCATAGTGTAGCCTGTTAAGGTGTGGCGTGTAAAGGAAATGTATGCGCCGCTCAGCCTTTTCCAAGGCATCTCGTCAAGGGCGCGACTGCCGCGCATATTATTATTTTTGGGCCAACATCCGATAATTTCAAATCCATGCCGTCTGCTCTGCGTACGAAGCGAATCAAGATAAGCGCGCCTGTCATCCTATACGAAGAAGAGGCCCTGACAACTGTTTTCGCGCGTGATAGTGCAGCCGCACCGACAATCACCATACGAGACGTTCTTCGCATGATCAGCCGTATAGCGCCGGATTGTACTGCCATGCAAGCAAAAACAGGTGGCGTCCCTATTATCGTAAGTTTGATTTGAACCGAGCTGGTACAGTACACTGTGCCGCGGCGGGAAACGCTGGTTTTCCCGTTTTCCAACCTATAATGCCGGTGTAGCTCAGATGGTAGAGCAGCTGACTTGTAATCAGCAGGTCGGGGGTTCGATTCCCTTCGCCGGCTCCATTCTGAACCTGATAGTCATTGGGAAAAACCGGATGGTGCGCCCGCGCGGTTTGTCGGTTCCTCGTCTGGTAGTGTTTATCTGCGTGAAAGCTTTGTCATGGGACGAACAAGGACGAGAGTACCGGTCGGGGGAGGGTCAACATCCATAATCATCTTAATAGGGCGTTTAACACGAGAAGTCCTTTATTATTGTATACTGTGTACGCTTTAGCGTACCGGGGCAACAGATAAGCCTATGGCAATAATTGTATCCCGGCGCGTTAAAACGTGAACAACATACATAGCGCGTATTTCTTTTGGTTGCGGGCAACGCCCGCGTTGGGAGCCTATGCCGATAATAGTCGAAACAACTGTTACGGAAGCGGAAAGCGGTTTACGGCTGGACGTGTTTCTTGCCGGCGCCGTTGAGGACGCAACCCGTTCTTTCCTTAAAAAAATAATCAAGGACGGCGCCGTGACCCTTAACGGCATCCCTTGCGCCAAACCTGCGCGTGTAGTAGTCGCGGATGACCTTGTCCAGGCGACGTTGCCCGACCCGCCGCCAACGGAACCAATGCCGGAAGACCTGCCCCTGGACATCCTCTACGAGGATGCAGCGCTGGTGGTGGTGGACAAGGCGGCGGGCATGGTGGTGCATCCGGCGCCGGGACACGATACGGGCACGCTGGTTAATGCGTTGCTGTATCACTGCCGCGGCTACATGCAGAGCGGCGGCGACCCGCGACGTCCGGGCATTGTGCATCGGCTCGACCGCGACACCTCGGGTGTGATGGTTGCCGCGAAAACGCCCTCCGCTTACGCGCATCTGGCGCGTCAGGCCGCCGAGCACGCCTTCGACCGGCGCTATCTGGCGTTGGCCAGGGGAGAATTCAAGGAACAGTATGGATGCATCAACGCCGGGATGGGACGCAGTCTCAGCGACCCCTCGCGTATGGCGGTGACCGGCATCCGCGCGAAAGACGCCGTAACCCATTTCGAAACCCTCGAGCGCTTCGGCGTGGCCTGCCTGGTGGCGCTGCAACTCGAGACAGGACGCACACACCAGATTCGTGTGCATCTTCGTTTCGCGGGGCACCCGGTGCTGGGCGACCCGGTCTATGGCGAGACGCGATATCAGAATTGGCCCCTGCGCCATGAAACGAAAGAGACGCTGAAAACACTCCGAGGACAGGCGCTTCATGCCGAACGGCTTGGTTTTGAACATCCCGAGACAGGCGAGCGCATGACATTTTCGTCGCCGCTCCCCGACGATTTCAGCGCCGCCCTGGACGCGCTGCGCGCTCATGCAGCGGAAGCAAACGAGGCAAAGAGCACGTAACCAAGACAGTCACGGCGCTATTCTTTCAAACAACCACGCTACCGCTTCTTCTATCTCACGGGCGATGCCCGGCCAGACATGTCCGCCATCCTCTTTATATAAAAGTCGCGCCTCGCCGCCCGCGCGCCGCACCGTGGCCGCAAGTTTCTCTGCCTGTTCCCAGGGAACAACATAGTCCCGCTTGCCCTGTACAATCATGAAAGGCGGCGATTGCTCGGGGGTTGCGCGCGCCGGCGACAACGCAATAAGGCGCTCCGTGGTCTCAGCGTCAGACCGCCCCGCAAGCCCGTCGCGAAACAACAGCCGCGTCAGGTCAAGCCCCTCCAGTTTGAACTTGATAATTGGAACGCCATTATAATCCAGCAAATCGGAAGGCGGGAAGAAAAGCGCCGCCGCCTTGACCCGCGAATCCTGCCGCTCCCACGGCGCCCTGCCTCGAGGATGCGTTTCCTGGGGCATTAGCGCGGCGAGCGCCGCCAGATGTCCCCCCGCCGACACGCCCATGATGCCCAGCCGGTCGGGAGCAACGGCATAGGCAGCAGCGTATGCCTTCACATGACGGATGGCGGCATGCACATGGCGCGTCATGCCAATGCCGGTAAACAGGGGAAGCGACCCGGGGGACACAGCGAACACCGTAATGCCGCGCGCGCACAGGGCGTCTATAAGCCCGAAGCCGATGTGCTCATTAAGAAGGGTGCGATCGGCGTGCCATCCGCCGCTGACGATGTCTATGACCCCCAGGTTGGCAGAGGCAGTACGCGGCTGAAAGACGTCCATGATAAGGCCAATCCCGTGCGCCTCCGCATAAACAACGTCGCGGATGTGGTGATAGTTGTTGCGGGTGCGCGGCCGCGTACGCAATGTGGCGGCTGGCTGGTATAACAGTTCAAGGGATTGGAAGCGGTATGGGTCCACCAGTCTTCTTTTTCATCGTTGTTGCAGCGCGTTGATGCGAAATACGCCACTACTCCGGCTGCATAGTTTCCGCCGCCTCGTCCGTTGCGTCCACACCCTCGCGTTTCTGCAAAACCAATTTATCGTACTGCAAAATAACGCGGATTTCCGGCGCTATTTCCAGAAGATGGTCGCGCAGAAAATCCATGACGGTTGTCCCGGGAAGCAACGTCCGGCTGAAAAGGCGCTCTTCGGTCGGCATCGCCTCCAGTGTTTCGCTTATGTCAATATCAATGTTAAACCGGAACGCCAGTTCGCGCAATACAACAAGATAATCCGCTTCCTGAAATTCCAACGCCTCGTCCTGCGACATGGGCGCGGTCAGCATACGATGGAGTTCAACGGACACTTCCTCGCCTGGCATGATATAGGGCATATCGCTGGCCACCTCACGGTCGCCGCGGCTTTCGGAAGCATACTCGATACGTTCCACTTGTGAGCGTGGCAGCTGCAAGGGCGGCTCGCCGGGCAGGTATTCAACTTCAATATAAATGGGGTTCTCGCTGACAACTTTTGCGCCACGCAACGCCTTGCCGCTCTTGAGGATGACCACGTCGCCCGCAAGCGCTACGGCTGGTTCGGACGGATCGCTGGACGGGGACGCGTTAACAGGCGCCGCGCCAGGCGGGGGCGGGGCGTCGCTGGGCGGTGGAACCGGTTGAGCAAACCCCGACATTCCAATAACCGGCAGCACCAAAAGAGCAGCCGCTGTCTTCCATTTCATGTTAGACCACCTTGTAATTGCTTTTCTTTTCCCGGAAAACCAAGACTCCATTTTCGGATTGTATCGTACCCGGTTCATTAAATCCAAATATGACGCGTGTACGCCCGTGCCCTGACGCCCGGTCACGTATATATAAGCAAAACACATGTAAGCGCCCAAAGCCCCACCGCCGCGCATGTGGGCGCATCCTTCAACAACACGCGGCTGGGATCAGCGGTCTCGTTGCGTTGGACAAGCCACAAATAACGCGCCAACCCATACACCACAAAGGGCAGGGTCATGTACAACTTGTCCGTGCCCAGCCGCTCCACCACCTCCGGGCTGCACGTATAGATGGTAAAGGTAATCAGCGCGCCCCCCGCCACTATAACCAGCATCTGGTCAATAAAAGCGATATTGTAATGGTGCAGCACTTCCCGATGGTTGTGCGCCTGGTCTTCAAGCAATGCAATTTCGCCGCGCCGCTTGCCAAGCGCCAGAAACAGCGCCAGGAACAGGGTACACACAATCAACCAGTTTGAGAACACCACATGGATAGCCACTGCCCCCGCAATAGCGCGAATCACGAAGCCCAGCGCCACAATAATGACATCCACAATGAATATGTTTTTCAGCAGCAGCGTATAACTGACCGTCATCAGAATGTACACCGCCAGCGCTATCGTAAACGGCGCGCCCAGCCGAAGCGCGAGTCCCATGGCGCCCAGCAACAGCAGCAACGCAATAAGTATCGCCCCTGAACGGCTAATCTCGCCGGCGGGGAGGGGACGCAACGACTTCGTGGGATGATTGCGGTCCTGCTCGAAATCGCACAGATCATTGAATATGTAGGTGGCGCTTGCGGCCAGACAGAACGCCAGGGCGGCGCCAACACCGCGCGCGACAGACACGGGGTCGCCCATCTGTTGCGCAAAAAGCAATGGCATCAGCACCAGCGCGTTCTTTGCCCACTGGTACACACGCAACAGGCGAAACAATAGTAAGATTCGCGACCAGCCCTGTCTCATCATGCTATACACTCATCTTTTTGAACTGCCATTCGGGGATGCTTCTGATTATCCACATAATGTATTGCCAGAAAAAGGGCACATACACAATGTTGCGTCCTTTCAATATGGCCCGCGCCATCGCCCGCGCGGCGGCGTCTGGAGCGGCTACCAGCGGTTTCGGCAGTTTCATGCCGTAAGTCATGGGCGTATCCATGAACCCCGGCTTGATGGTGGTCACCTGTACGCCGGACGCATGAAGCCTGTTGCGCAACCCTTGCAGATAAACACTGAGCCCCGCCTTGGAAGCGCCATAGATATAATTTAATTTACGACCGCGGTCGCCTGCGACTGAAGACAATGCCGCAATAAAACCGCACCGGCGTTCCTCGAAAGCGCCGGCAAAATGCTCCAGTATGGACATGGCCCCGGTCAGATTGGTGTCCAGCATACGCCGGGCAACAGCAAAGTCCCGTTGCGCGTCCAACTGCTCCGCCATGTAACCAAAGGACAGCACCACGCCGCCGGGCATTCCATCCAGCGCCTCGGCGCAACGCTGCACAAAGGCCGAATGGCCGTCAAAATGAAGCGCGTCAAATTCCAGACAACAACACGTAATCTCATGGCGTACGCGCAGGTCCCTGGCAAGCAGCTCCAGTTCCTGTGTATCACGACCGGCCAGGACCACGGCAAATCCCTGGCGCGCGAAGGCGTCCGCAAGATACCGCGCCACACCCGACAGCGCCCCAAGGATGACAACGGATTTGGGATATGTATATGCCATCAGTTTCTCCTGCTATCCATCCAGACGCAACCGCCGCGAAAGGTCGGAAGCGAGTATGCCATTCGGATCAAGCTGCGCGCGAATCTCCCGAAATGCTTGCAGATTCGGATACATAGCCGCAAACACTTCCGGACGCGTCAGCGTATCTTTTGCCAGGTAAACGCGGCCGCCGTACTCCAGCAGCAACCGGTCCAACATCGCCGCAAACGCGTCCAGACCCGGGCTGTTCGGGATATCGAGCGTAAGCGTGTAACCAGGCATGGGATGCGACAACAACCCGGGGCCGGCGCCGCCAAAACATTTGAGCACGGCCAGAAATGAAGCGCGCCCCGAATTGGACAAGCGTTCGAGCATCTTTACCAGGCCCGGACGCCCATCCGGCGGAAACGTCGCCTGGTACTGGACAAAGCCCTTCCGCCCGTACATGCGGTTCCACTGAAGGATGCCGTCCAGGGGGTAGAAATACTTGTCATAATCCACCAGCACATCCCGCGCATCGCGGTTCTTCGCGTAAAACAGCGCGTTAAATGCCTTGATGCTGTACGGGTTCAACACAAATCCGGGAAAATCAACGGGGACGGCCAGGGTGGGCCGTCGGGGCAGTTGGAACGGCGCGTTCGCCCGCCTTCCCGTCAAATCCTTGACCGACGCATGGTTGCCCCGCATTAACACGGAGCGGCCCAGTGCGCCGTCACGGGCCAGACAATCCACCCAGGCAACTGAATACCGATAATCCTTGTCGGATGCGGCCATGGCAGCAAGCGCTTCGTCCAGGTTGGCGCAACGCTGATAATCAACGCGCATATACGCGGACTCCACGGGCTGCAAGCGCAACCGTGCCGTAAGAATCACGCCGGTCAATCCAACGCCGCCCGCCGTGGCCCAGAACACATCGCTGTTTTCCTCGCGCGAACAGCAAATCACGCCGCGCGCCGGCGTCCACAAATCAAAGGACTCCACAAATTGCGTAAACGTCCCGTCGCAATGATGATTCTTGCCGTGAACGTCATTGGCTACCGCGCCCGCCACCGTCACAAATTTTGTGCCCGGCGTCACGGGCAGGAAAAAACCACGGGGAACGAAAACGTCCAGTATCTCGGCCAGGCTGACCCCGCCCTCGCATTCAAGTACGCCCGTGTCGGCATCGAATGAGCGCATCCGATTCATGCGGGTCATGTCCAGCACAAACCCCGCCTGATTCACTGCTGCGTCGCCGTAGCTGCGCCCCAGCCCCCGCGCAATAAACGGCTCGGACGCCGTCTCCAACAACGTCATCAGCTCGGAACAACGCTCGGGACGGTACAACGAACACGCGACAGGGCCGTAACGACCCCATCCAGCCAGATGCTCGTGTGCGATTGCTAAGGTCACAAGACTTTCCTCTCTACAGGCGTTGATACGTGCAAAGCGCCCTCTATACAAGAAACCGCTCTTGATAGAGTATAGCCAACAAAGGGCTTGATAAACAATTAA
>SLFT01000431.1 GCA_007124105.1 Candidatus Hydrogenedentota bacterium
GCGCTCCAGACCATGCGCAGTTTCGTGAACGTCATGCCCGGCGAAAGCCGCGGCTGTCTCGGCTGCCACGAACTGCACAGCCGCGCGCCGGAAAGCGATTTTCGCGCCGCAGCGATGCGCCGTCCCCCAAGCGCAATCGCGCCGCCGCCCTGGGACGACGATACAGTGAGCTACGCCCGCTATGTGCGGCCCGTGCTGGAAAAATATTGCGTCCGCTGCCACGAAGGCGACGGCGAAGGACGCAAGACCTTCGACATGACCGAGCGGCCCGCCTCACCCATCTTCACCGAGCCGTACATGACCATGATAGGCCGTCCCAGCTGGGGCGCGCCCTACAACCCGCCCGCGGACCCGCCGCCCGGATTCGGTATTGCCGGACAACTCATGGTGGAAGGCTATGACCAGCGCGACCCCGAAGGCTACGTTACGCCCGAACCCATGACCGCGCTGTCCTATCGCAGCCGACTCGTTGAAATCGCCTCCAGCGGCGAACACCACGACGTGCAGATAGACGAAATCAGCCGTCTCCGGCTTATCACCTGGGTGGACGCCATGACCCCTTACCAGGGACTCGACGAAATACGCGCCATGCCCGACCCCGACTTCCAGGGCATCAACTGGCTCGCCGTACGCCCCCGCATCCAAACCGCCCCGGTTATCATTCGCCCGGGACCGGTGGATTGAACGCGCACGATTTCTATGATGCTAAAACTATTTTTCTTGTTTCCGCACATCGAAATCACTATATGGAGGAGCAGGGAAGACTTAGAGCCTTTCATGAAGACGCAAACCGGTGGACGGACTATTGGCCCGGATCATTCCTGATGAGCAAAGATACGGTTCCGTTGGCCGCGCATCTGCTGAAGGCGCGGTTAACCGCATGGAACGCGAAATTGTGCGTGTGTTGATGATGAACCATCTGGCGCTCATCATACGCCGCAGGGTTTACAGATTTTGCCGAAGGGTTGTTGTGGACGGTTTTGTCGGTGGGGGTTGCACAATATCTCTTACGCCCTGTTCACGCGCTTGCAGTGCGGCCACAATTTTGTCTAAATCATAATCGTACCGCTCGGCATGTTGACGCCTTATCTCGCGCACTTCGTTGACTATGGGATCTTCAAAGGTATCCATTTTCCATTAACTCCTCAGGCGTACAAATAACGGGGCAGTGATACCCTTGTTCCTGCACGGTGTTTTCTATCCTTTTCCGGGACAAAGCGTTCGCAAGGTGGCGACAGTTCCACGTCAACAGGAAGTCTATGTCATGAACGGCACAAATGGCAATATGGAGCGCGTCTTGTGGGTATCCACGCGGCACGACCGCCTTGTCTATCATAATCCGGGCCAACTCCTTCGCCGCATCGGTTACGGCAAGTTTCGGTGTGTCTTCAAGATATGCGAGCCGTCGTGTAGCGGCATCAGGGTCTCCTGCCTCCGCTTCTTCGAAGACCAGCGTTGAGCAAAAAAGCGCATACCTGCCCCTGTATGATTCCCACCAAAGATGTGTTGCCACTTGATGCCCGGAAATGATGGCGTCACGGCTTGGCCGCGCGGCAAGGTAACTGATAATGGTGGTCTCAATATATACGGACGGTTCCATAGACGTTTCCCAAAAGCTTTCTTCATTATGCCACGTCCCTTGTCAGAATGCAACATGTCGTGTGAACGTCCTGCCCGCCCCTGACTTCCAGGGCGTCCACTGGCTCGCCGTACGCCCCCGCATCCAAACCGCCCCGGTTATCATCGCCCCGTGCCGGTGGACTGAGCGGCGATAATCTTGGATGTTGCGTAATATTATCCATGCATAGATGGGTGCCGTACACTTGCATTGTATACGTTGATCATATACACTATGGTCATGGACAGTGCGTTTGCATTACCGGACTTTTTCGGGTTTGACTGGTGTGGCGGCAACGATGAAAAGAACTGGATTCGTCACCAGGTTGCCCCATCCGAAGCCGAGCAAGTATTTTTTAATCAGCCGCTGCTGGCCGGCCCAGGTTCAGCATGTTCCCGCCCGGAAAAGCGATTCTATGTTCTGGGCCGCACGGATTCGGGCCGTGAATTATTTCTTGCTTGTACGATACGCGACGGCCGCATACGGGTGATTTCAGCGCGTGACATGAGCCGCAAGGAAAGAAAGACGTACAGAAATGAAGAAGAAGAAGATTCCCGAGTTTGAAAACGAGGCTGCTGAGCAGGCGTTTTGGGCTAACCATGACTCGGCGGAATACCTTGATTGGAGTGTAGCGCGGCACGCACGCTTTCCAAATCTCAAGCCGTCATTGCGCACCATATCGTTACGTCTTCCGGTGTCCATGATCGAAGACCGGAAGACGCTGGCCAATAAGCGCGACGTATCCTATCAATCGCTGCTGAAGATATTTCTCGCCGAAAGAATCGCCCAGGAAAGGAAGTAATATCTACCCCGGATAATTCCACCCGATTTCTGTTGCGCCTGCGACTCTTACGCCACCTCAGACGCGATGCTTACCCACCGACTTCAACCCATCCCGTCGTTCCCGTCACTATGGTCAACACTGTCCATCGTGGGCGCCGCCTGTTTAGTCCAACAAAGTTTTCCAGTTTGCGCGGCATCGGCAAAAAAAGCGCGTGCGTTTTGTTTTCTGGACGACAACAGTTCATGCAATCAGCTCGCTGAAGACAGGGGTACGCCCTGTTGATGCAGATACTCAGACGCCAAATCCAAGCCATTTCCGTGTTGCCCTGCCGAAGTCTTCAATCAAGAGGGGGTTGCGTTTCGAGTTTGAACCCGCGGCCGACCAATATAAGCGATATACAATTTGGCCGTGGACTATGCCATAATGAAGTGGGGGACGAATACCGGAAAGGAATCTATTGCCATGAGAATTCCTCCTTATTGGCGCAAGGAACAATACTGCGGTCGCGATCGGAACGGGCGTGAACGTTGCTATGAGGCGTGGGGGTGGTCCTTTGACAGTCCCGAGGATGCCCGCGCCGACGCCGCCGCGCGCGCCGAACGGCGCTTCAATAGACCCGACACGTCGCTTTCCCCGGAACGTTACGACTATTTGGACCGTCCCCTGCGTGAGGAAATCGTGGAATCCATCGCGCATGAAGACCGCGACAGCGCCCTGATCACGCGTAACCGTTATGGCTGTCTGGTGCTCAACACGGCCTTCGTCTGTTTTGTGGATGTGGATTATCCGCCGCCCCGTGGCGCGGGCATCCTGGACGGGTTGCTGCTGGCCTTCTCCGCACGACGACGCCGGGAACGGGCACAAGCGCTTCGCGAGTCCACGAAACGGGAAGTAATGGACTGGGCCGCCGAGAATCCCCAGCGCGGGTTTCGACTCTACGAAACCGCTGCCGGGCTCCGTTTGTTATTCACCGATCAGCTTTATGCCCCCGGTTCGAATGAAGTGGCCGCCCTGTTTGAAGCATTGCACAGCGATATGCTGTACCGGCGGCTTACGGTCAAGCAGGAGTGTTTCCGTGCCCGGTTGACGCCCAAACCCTGGCGATGCGCATGCCCAAAGCCGCCCAATCAATACCCCTGGGAGTCGGACGCGGACGAACACAGATACCGGCAGTGGGAACGCGATTATTACGAAAGGACAAAGAACCGTCCTGTGTGCCGTGTACTTGACATCTTTGGCCCGGACGCTGAAGAAAAAGAGATTAGCGCCATTGTCAACATCCACGACCACTACACATGCCTTGATTCCGATCAACCGTTGGCATAACAGGATTTTCCCTTTGCCGCGCCAACTGAAAATGTAGGTCGCTCCGATGAACGCTACTGACCGCATAGGCAATAGTGACAAGATTAACAGATACCGCATCTACGTTGACGCGCGTCTCTTGATTTCCACGGGTTTTGAGATTGCGTCCGCCCTCACAATAGCGGTAGCCGGCATGTCAACATTGCTTCTTTATTCTTGAAGCGGCCTTTTAGTTCAGTTTGATTTATCAGACGGGTGCATCCAGTACTTCACGGACGTTTCCCAGCAATTCTTCGCTCGTGTATGGTTTCTTTATGAGTCGTAAACCGTCCTTGATGATAAAATTTACTTGGATGGCGTCCGCGCTGTAGCCACTGCTGAAAAGGAATTTCACGGTCGGGCGGTTCTTCTGGATGTGTTCCATGACATGTTGGCCGCCAAACTTGGGCATAATAACATCCAGTAAAGCCATATCTATTTCGTCGGCGTTTTCGTCAAAGAGTTCCAGCGCCTTTTGACCGTCCTCTGCGGCCAGGACATTGTAGCCGGCCATGGTCAGTATTGTTTCCAGATAAAACAACATTTGTTCATTATCCTCCGCAACAAGGATTGTTTCAGTGCCGCCGGGTCCCGTTTTGCGCGCTGCCGGGCGCGCTTCATCAGGCAACGCATCCACAACAGGAAGATAGATATGGAAAGACGTTCCTTTGCCGATTTCGCTGAAAACCTCAATTACGCCCTTGTGCTGTGTGACTATCCCATAAACGGTGGCGAGACCAAGCCCCGTCCCCTTACCCACCTCCTTGGTGCTGTAGAAGGGATCAAATATCTGGTTTATATTCTCTTCATCCACGCCGTGCCCGGTATCTGTAATAGTTAATTTTACGTATCTTCCCGGGACCAGCTGTTCATGGCGGCCACAAAATGCGTCGTCCAATGTTGCGTTTCCGGTTTCAATGGTCAGTGTACCGCCGTCGGGCATGGCGTCTCGCGCGTTTGTAAAGAGGTTCATCAAAACCACATCAATCTGGCTTCTGTCAGCCCGTATGGTTCCCAGATTCTTTGCGGCGTTGCAATGGACCGCGATATTGGCGCCAATGAGCGGACGGAGCATGTTCAAGTTCTCATCAATCACTGTTTTCAGGTCAAGGTTGGTCGGCATGAGGGTTTGGCGACGGCTGAACGCCAGCAGTTCCTGTGTCAATGCTGCCGCGCGGTTTCCCGCAAGATTTATGTCGTTCAGAAGTTGCGCGTTTTCCGAGCCGGGCGCGGCATCCACGCGCAGCATTTCCAGCAGGCCAAGAATGACCTGGAGCAGATTGTTGAATTCATGGGCGACGCCTCCCGCCAACATGCCTATGGCTTCCATCTTCTGCGCCTGGTGCAATTGCGCCCGCATTTCTTTATGTTTCGCTTCATCTTGTTTTTGTTTTGTTATGTCGCTGGCGCTGCCAATGGTCTTTATTGGATTCCCGTGTTCGTCGCGAAGGATGATGCCGCGGTCCAGCCAGTCGGCGTACGTGCCGTCGGCTCGTCGAATACGAAACTCCATTACAAAGCGTCCGTCGCTTTGACTCGCTTTTTCCATTGCTTGAAACGCGCCGGCGAGATCATCGGGGTGGATCGCTTCCAGCCATCCGGTAAGAGATGTTGGAAATGTGCCGGCTGCATATCCGAGGCAGTTTTCGAGTTCGCCGAAGAATTCGGCTTCACCGCTGGACATGTCGCGTTCATAAATAAAGTCGCTGACGCATTCCACGGCGGTTCGGAAGCGTTCTTCGCTTATGCGCAACGCTCTCTCGGATTCTTTACGGCTTGTAATATCCCTGCTGATGCCGACTATATAGCGGTTTCCCAGTGAATCTATATAACGCGTTTTCCGGGTGATTAAAATCCTTGTTTCACCAGTGCGGATATCTGTGACGGGCTCTTCATTGGTATTGTGCGTCCCGGTGTCCAGCACTTGCTGATCCATTTCCCAAAAGGTCTTCACTTCCGTTTCGGGAAAGAAATCCTTGTCTGTTTTGCCGATTAATTCTTCTCGCGTGTATCCGACCAGAGCGACCTCCGCGTCATTGACCATAACAAAGCGGTGCTGTTCATCCTTGACAAAAACAGGGTCGGCGATAGTGTTGATGATATTGTTCAGGAAGTCGTATGCGCGCCTTGCTTCCTTTTCAGCCTGTTTGCGTTCGGTAATATCGCTCATTACAGCCAGCACATACCCACCGCCTTCATCGCTTTCTGCAAGGCGCGTAGTAATGAGCAAGTCCCGTGTTTCTCCGTTCACCCGCGTAATTTCCCATTCCTCCGCTTCAATATCATCCCCTTCGCGCACGTTTTCCATACGTGAGACGGCGCGCGCCTGAACTTCCGGATCGGGATACACGCTTTGATACCAGCCGGACCGATTGATTTCATCCATGGTATAGCCCGTAATACGGGTCATGGAATCGTTCCACACAGTAAAACGCACATAGGGGAATTCCGGAATTGCGCGACATACACAAATGCCCTGTCCCGCGCTCTGAATAATAAGCTTGTTGAACGCGCTCTCGGCGGCCAGCGCTTCCTCAACGCGTTTGCGTTCAGAAATGTCCGAAGCGATGCTGAGCAGCGCCGGGCGCCCCTGCCACTCGATGGCCTTGGCGTGTATTGACAGGGGAAGCACTGATCCGTCTTTGCGGTAATGGGCCGCCTCGAAGCGAATTTCCTTCTCTTCAGCGACGCGCCGCATACGATCGGTTATGAGGGCTTCGCTTTCAGGCGTATCAAGGTCACGGAGATTAACGGCCATGAATTCGTTCATGCTGGCGTAACCATGCAATTCCAGTGTCATATTGTTGGCGTAGAGGAAGTTTCCGTCGGCATCATGCACGGTGATTGAAGCGGGCGCTTCGTCAAGCATTTTGATTAGCAGCGCCGCGTACGCTTCGCGTTGTTTGCTTTCGGTTAAATCATGATGCGAGGCGATTATCACCCGCTCGTCACCTGCACTTACAAGACGCGCGCGAACAGAAAGGGGTATGCAATGGCCGTCCCGATGATGGTGTAGCGCTTCAAATGTCAGTGTTTCCTGGTTAAGAACCTGGTCCATCCGTTCCACCCAAGATGTCTTGTGGCCCGCTTCCAGGGCCGGAAGCCCGTGTTGCAATATTTCATCCGTGCTGTAGCCGTGCAGACGTGCGAAGGCGTGGTTAGCCGCGATAATGTTCCCCCTGGTATCCAGCAGCAGCACCCCATCTCCCGCCTCATCGAAAAGAGCCTCATAGCGCGCATTGAGTTTCTGTAGCGCTTCCTGATTGGCCGTCAGGGACTGGATCGCTTTTTTTTCCCGCTGTAAGGCTTGTTCTGCATCCTGGTGTTTTTCTTCGCTTTCCCTGAGAGCCAGATGAAGCATACGATGCGGTATGACAGTGGCGCACAGGATAACAGCGCAGTGAAGGCTTATAAATACCCATAACAGCCAGGGCGGTACGGCTTGCGCTTCACGCAACAGTCCCATCGTGTCCAGATATACAAACACACCGCCAGTCAGCATAATAGCAAGGGTAAAGAAAAAAGCCGTTCGGGCGCCGTACAGCAAAACGATGAGTACGATGCTAACTATTGAAAGTATATAGACAGGCGCATGTACCCCGCCGTTCAAGGCCATGCCCACGATGATTGCGGCGCACAATCCGCCGGTCAGCATGTGGGCGGCAAGACGAATCTTATTCTGGTAAACAATACCCCATACCAGAAGTAGAAAAAAAATCACTGGAATATCAAATACGAGATTTGTGCGGGGGCCGGGATTAAGGCTTGCGGCAACAACGGCAATGATTGCGCCCACAGACGCCAACGGCACTATCACACCGAGCACTCTTGCGGCAATCATCTCTTGAATTTGATGCGAACCCGAATTTTTCAACATAAGCAGGAATCCTCGCGCGCAACGCTAAAAGATGCCTTTGCTATGATGTTAGCAAGACGATAAGCGACCTCTGTTTGTGTTTACCCGATTAAAACCGCAACAGCAAAAATGGACATTATTGTGTAGATTCGACCGCACAACGTGTCTCTTAAGCCGTCAAGCATACATTAAGCCACTCAAAAATAGTCGCTAAATAATCGTACAAGCGCCACAGTACAACTTTTTGCACTCAAAACCTTTTGCGCTTCCAATAATATAGCATATCCAGATTGGGATGTGCATGACCTGGCCTTTGTTTCTGGTTGCCAATAAGGCGTATCAACTGAGCGCCACGCGTCCATTCTTATGAAGTTAGCATGGCGTTCTGCTGAAACGACTTGCGCATCATACCATGGCGCCGGTTGGAACCGCATCGCGCTTTCCCGTTCTCAGCGCTCGTATATAACTGTACTGTGGTCAACATGACGCAGGTTGTTGGTGTGCAGCGTGTAATCGTCGGGAATGAGCGTGGGGTACTCGCTGGTAAAGCACGCCGTGCAGAAATGGGAGGGGTCGCCGGCGGTGGCTTGCAGGAGCGCGTCCAGGTTCAGGTATTCCAACGAGTCTACGCCCAGGAATTCCCGTATTTCCTCTACGCTAAGTGTGTGGGCAATCAACTTTTCGCGGTTGGGCGTATCAATGCCGTAATAGCATGAGTTGATGATTTTGGGCGAGGCAACACGAAAATGGATTTCCGCCGCGCCGGCGCGCCGCAGGGTCTTGATAATCTTGCGGGCTGTCGTACCGCGTACAATACTGTCGTCCACGAGCACAATGCGTTTGCCCGCCACAGCGGACCGTGCGGGATTGAGTTTTATTTTGACGCCGAAGTCGCGTATACCCTGGTCCGGTTCGATAAAAGTGCGTCCCACATAATGATTGCGAATAAATCCCATGTCGAAGGGCAACCCCGACTCGTGGGAATAGCCCAGCGCCGCCGGATTGCTGGAATCGGGCACCGCCATTACAACATCGGCTTCCACCGGCGCCTGTCGCGCCATGGCGCGGCCCATGCTCTTGCGCACATCGTCCACGCTCTGTCCGAAAATGACGCTGTCGGGACGAGACACATAAACATACTCGAACAGGCATTGCTGGGGCGTTACCGGCTCGAATGGTTTTGTGGACTGTACGCGATGGCGGGTGATGGTAAGCACCTCGCCCGGTTCCACCTCCCGTATCCATTCGGCGTCAATAATATCGAAAGCGCAGGTCTCACTGGCCACAACATAGGCGTCGTCAAGCCGTCCCAGCCATAAGGGGCGAAAACCGTGGGGATCACGCGCTGCGACAAGGGACTCACCGTTATGAATGACCACAGAATAGGCGCCTACAACTTGCCGCAAAGCGTCAATCACACAGTCTGTAAAGTCGTTATTTTGCGAGCGCGATATAAGATGAATAATCACCTCGCTGTCAGTGGTGGACTGGAAGATGGCGCCCAGCGCCTCGAGTTCCTCGCGCAACGCGGCGGCATTGGTCAGGCTTCCGTTGTGCGCCACGGCCATGTTGCCGCGCGAATAATCCACAACCAGCGGCTGCACATTGCGCAGGTTGCTCGACCCGAAAGTGGAATAACGGACATGTCCAATGCCGCAATCGCCGGCGACCCGTTCGAGTTTATGCGGCTTGAACACATCAGCCACCAGTCCCACGCCGCGGTGCGCCGCCAGGACGCCGTCCCGAGCGCATACGATTCCCGCGCCTTCCTGACCACGGTGTTGCAGCGCGTACAAGCCAAGATAAATCAGCTTGGCCGCCTCGGGATGCGCGTGGATGCCAAAAATTCCACATTCCTCGCGCGGATGGTCATCGTCGGCGGGACGAACAACTGGGGCTGGCAAACATTGCGCCTGACAAGAAGGGCAGGGAACCCAAGGGCTATGACACATGGCAACGCCTTCTTTCTAATTTCTATGATTGAAAAAAAAGTTCGTCGTATGTTGTTCACTATACTTTAGTGCGCTCTTGGTATGCTGTTCACACTTTAGTGTGCCGGGACAACAAACGTTTCATATAGGTTTACGCGCCGCGTCAGCGCGCGAAAGCGTGAACAACATACATCACAACTATGTTTATGGGGTGCGGGAACAAGCCGTGTCAGAGTTCTTGCCTGCCCGTGAGTTGACGATACGCGTCCATGTATTTGTCGCGCGTTTTCATCACCACCTCTTCGGGCAGCGGCGGCGGCGGCGAATTCTTGTCCCAGTTGACTGTTTCCAGGTAATCGCGCACGAATTGCTTGTCGTAGCTTGGCTGCGGCTGACCGGGCTTGTATTGGTCGGCGGGCCAGAACCGCGACGAGTCCGGCGTCAGAATCTCGTCGGCAAGCGTCAACGCGTCGTCAAGCATGCCAAACTCGAATTTGGTGTCGCACAGAATAATGCCCCGTTCACCGGCGATCTCGCGACCGCGCTTGTATATGGCAACAGCGGTATCCGCGGCCTGTTTGTTCAAGTCCGCGCCAATGATTTCACCCGCTTCCTCCGGGCTGATATTCAGATCATGGCCGTCCGTGGCCTTGGTCGCGGGCGTGTAGATGGGTTCCTCAAGTTTGGACGCTTCCACCAGCCCTTCGGGCAGGCGTATGCCGCATACCGTGCCGGAGGCCTTGTATTCCTTAAGGCCGCTGCCCGCAAGATAGCCGCGCACCACGAACTCGACGGGCAACATCTCGCATTTGTGAACCAACATGGAACGTCCGGCAAACATATCAGCCTGCGCCTGAAATTCGGGGGGGAAATCGGCGACATCCGCTGAAATGAGATGGTTGCGGCACAAGTCCGCCATCTGCTCGAACCACCACAACGATATCTGGGTCAGGATGCGGCCCTTGTCGGGGATGCCGACAGGGTTTACCCAGTCAAAGGCGGATATTCTGTCCGTGGCGACAAGCAACAGTTTGTCGCCCAGATCATAAATATCGCGTACCTTGCCGCTGATATCCGGTTTTCTGTCTGGAAGTGTTGTCTCGCATACTACGGGATTGGTCATGGTCTTCTCCTGATTGTTATACAGACTGCTATGAATGCAAATACCTGATTACTTAAAAAACGTGGACTGTAAATAAGGACGGTTGAGCTCGAGTAATTCATCCAGCAAGGCGCGGCACCCGCGCGCATTGGGCATGAGCGGATGAAGCAGCATCGCTTCGAAGGCGGCGTTACGGTCGCCATGGACGGCCGCCTCGACCGTCAATGATTCGTAGGCCTTAATCAGCTGCATCAGCCCGCGTATGGACGGTTCCGGCGCGTGTTGCTGTATCGCTTCCGCGCCGTTCTCGCCGATAATGGCCGATACCTCGACGGCGACATCGTCATCGAAGGTGGGCACGGCCCCGTTGTTGCGGCAGCAGACCACCTGCCGGTTGCGGCGGTTGTTTTCGATGGCGTCCACCAGCATGAAGGCGGCGGTGGAATAGTGCGCGCCGCCGCGTTTACTCAGTTCCTCGGGCTTTTCGGTAAGCGCCGGGTCCTGATACTTGGCGAACAGGGCGTTTTCGACCTCCACAACCTCTTCGCCGCGGGTGCGGGACTTGCCCTTGAGCGTATCCAACACCGTATCGCCGCTGTAATAGTATTGCAGATAGTAATTGCAGAACATGCCGAGGCTGCGAATCGCTTCGATCATATTTTCACGAGTCGCCTCTTCCTCCCATTCTTCCCGGGCATTCTTGATAAAGGTTTCCAACACCCGCTCGGTAATGTCCTCGTCCTTATACTGGAACCGTCGCACCCAGGACAGGTGGTTCAGGCCGACATAATCCAGCGTTACATCCTCCGGTTCGCCGCCCAGATA
>SLFT01000261.1 GCA_007124105.1 Candidatus Hydrogenedentota bacterium
CACACAAGTGACAGTTACCGCTTTTTTTTCAATGTGATGGCTGCTTACGATTCCAGTATTGTGGCTGGGGGCATGGGAAGTATATTTGCAGTTATAACCGATGCCCACTGGACACACATTCTGTGTGGACAAGATGTGCTTCGTTGCGGTGCGTGTTCCCAAACGCTATCATACCTATCGCGACCAACCAAAAAGCGACTTTGATCCTGTGCGGAACAAGAATGTCCACAAAAATGTCACAAACGCCAAAGTGTATTTTCCGTACAATCATGGCAATGTCTTTAAATCGTTGGCGTAATAACAGACCGTCAGAAAGCGTTAAGCGCAGTTTGCGCGCAATTACAGGGGCAACAATTCTCAGTACCAGAACCTTAAACTTTACAGGATGCCTGTAGTATGCTGCCCGTAAATATGCTCGCACAAAACGTTGGGAAAGTGCCATAATTTCAGGTGGCAACCCCTTCATTTCACGTTCGATTTCTTGATGGGTTCTGTTAATCTCTTGTCTCTGACCCGCAAAAACAGGCTTCAGCACAACATACTCTTCAAAAAACTGCGCAGCGTTAACGGCTTCATAATGTTTATCATGCACAAACTGTCCACATACAATGTCTTTTTTGGCTAAATGTTGTTGAAATTCTGTTGCACATTTTGTGATTTCTGTACGAGCGTCCTGCAAAAGCCGCTGTCGCCGTGCCTTACGAAGACGAATATATAAGGGGGCGTATAAAAGGAAATTAAATAATATAATAAATGTAATCGCAAAAATTAACGTTTGCATTCCCGTTCTCCATCTTCTTGGCGTAGACAATTAAGTTCGTCGTGTAACGCTTCTATTCGCTTATCCTTTTCTAGAACTTCCCTTTTCAAGCATTCTTTCTCTTCTTTCAACGACTCATTTTCAGATTTTTGGTGTTCAACGATGCTTTTGTACGCATTAAGCCCAAAGTGTTCAGCCATTTTTATCGCCATGATGCCGCTCAGTACCGCACCAAAAACCATACCGCCCGCAAAAGGCGATTCCGTTGCAAATCTAAGGATTGCGTCCAAGAGAGACGAACTTTCCATCTTTAACCCTCTCAAATACTGTTCGTAGTGTACTCTTATATTTTGTCAAATGTCAAGGGGAGCGAACTACCAGGTTGAGCATCCAGTGCAAGGTAAACTTTAATCGCAATCGCGTTTTTCTTCATTAGAGCGGAAAACCAGGAAAGAATCCCTGATTTTACGGATGGGTGCGGAAACCGTCTATGGCAACATCTTTCCGCCGCATCGACGAATTTGCGAGGCCAAAGCAACATCGCTTATCCCGGGACAGAGGCATAATCACGCGAGCGCGCCTTTCGCCCGGTCAAGGGTATCTTCGATGGCGGCGTTGGCGACGTCAATGGTGTGCGCAACGCCGTGGTCAACGTACCAGAGCATGGCCCTCTCCGGCGCTTTGCCGTTTATATTGCGCAAGGCGGCGGCATACAACAGCAGCTGATCCGTGTAATGCCTTTCCCTGTCCGGGTCGGGTCTGCCGGTCTTATAATCCACCACCAGTGTGTCGTCAAGGATGGCGTCCACCACGCCGCGCACGAGCGTATCGCCGATAGCGAGAATAAAAGGAACTTCCCGCATTATCGTTGTCGCTCCGGAAAACAAGGCCATGCAATCGGAGGCGCGCAGTTGGGCGGCCGCCTTCTCGAGGGTCGCTTTCAATTGCGGGCGATGCGCTAATCCAAGGGCCGCTTCATCCAGCAGGGCATCCAGATCGGGCAATGCGTCGTTCTTAAAGTCCCACAGCTCGAAGAGACGGTGCATGAGCGTACCCCGGCTCATGGCCATGTCGCGGCTGGTATTGATGGGTTCGGCCTCCGTTTCCATCGTCTCCGGTCGTGGTTCGGGTTCGATGTCCGCGTCGTCGAGCCCGTCGCCCGCCATCAGCTGCAACAGGCGCGACACGGAAATGCTCTCGCGGATGCCGGGTTGCTGTACAACGGGCCCGATTGCGTTGCGAATGGTTTCCACGTCAACGGTTGGCGCGTCTGTTTTTTGAAGGCGTTTTAGCGGCGCTTCGGGCGCATGACGCTTGAGAAGCGCCTGCCAGCGATGACCGGACAGCACGGCGTTATGTTCCAGACCTTCCAGATCGTAAACGTCGTTCAATGTTTCCGCCCATGTGTTTTTCCCGGGAGCGGCGCGACCGCAGAGCACGAGATAGTCGCGGGCGCGGGTCATGGCCACGTAAAGGATGCGCGCCATTTCGGCGACGTCCTCTTGTCTGCGCAGCCGCTGTATTAACGCGCCCATGACGGTATGCTTTAACTCGCCGTCCTCGTCGGGCGTTTTCACGGTAACCCCGTATGCGCCGTATTGCAACGTGAGGTCGCGGGAAGTCCCCTTGTCAGGCACCCACATTTCCGGGAGAAACACTACCGGGAATTCGAGTCCCTTGGACTTGTGGATGGTCATTAGCGTTACCGCGCCCATGCCCTTTGACTGGAGCATGGCGTCGCCCTCGCGAATCTCGCGTACGCTCACCTCGTCCAGGTATCGGGTGAATTCGGCGAGTGTGCCTGGGCGACCGTGAGCGAACTCATCGGCAAGTTGCAGCATCTTGCGCAGGTTGGACACGCGCTGCAATCCGAGGTGCTGACTGAGCAACACGGCCTCAATCCGTGTCTCTTCCAGGATAACGCGCAACAACGCGCCCGGCGGCATCTCACGGGTGGCGTACAGACGCTTGAAACGGTTGCGTGCCGTCTCCAACGCCGGCGTTTCATCGAAATGTTCCGGCACTGCATTGCTGTGGAAGGTTGCGGCCAGGCCCTCCGCTGTGGTTGCCATGCGCATGAGGTTCTCGTCGGACAAGGCCGCCAGCGGACTGCGCAACACCGTCAGCAGGGCTTCCTGGTCCCAGGGGTCCTGGATAAGTTTCAGCAGGGCAAGCATATCCTCGATTTCGCGGCGTTTGAAGAAACCTTCGCCCGCGATACGGTTATAGGGCACTCCCGCCTCGCGCAACGCCGCCTCGTAGGTATAAATATGCGAACC
>SLFT01000175.1 GCA_007124105.1 Candidatus Hydrogenedentota bacterium
GGGACAGTATTGACGCGAGTCCCAACCCGCAGTGGTTCGAAGACGCGAAATTTGGCGTGTTCATTGTGTGGGGCCCCTATTCCGTGCCCGCGTGGGGACCGAAGGAGCGTTACGCTGAGTGGTATTGGCACGATATGCTGAACAAAGACAGCGAAACCTGGCTGTTCCATGAAAACGCATACGGCGACAAGACGACTTACCAGGACTTTGCTTATCAATTCAAAGCGGAAATGTTCGATCCGGACAGTTGGGCGGATATCGTCGCCCGTTCCGGCGCGAAGTATGTGGTGTTCACCGCGAAGTTCCACGACGGGTTCAGTCTATGGCCTGACGAGCACAATTGGAACTGGAACGTCATGGACGTGGGCCCGCGTCGCGACCTGGTGCGCGCGGTGACGGACGCCATGCGCAGCAGGGATATTCGCATCGGCTATTACTACTCGCTCTATGAATGGTTCAACCCGCTGTATCAACATGATGTTGATCGCTATGTGGACCAGTATATGTTGCCCCAGATGAAAAGTCTGGTCGAACGCTACAAGCCCGATATCTTCTGGCCGGACGGCGAGTGGGACCATTCCAGCGACACCTGGCGCAGCGCGGAGTTTCTCGCGTGGCTGTTTAACGAATCGTCCGCGCCCGACGACATCGCCGTTAACGACCGCTGGGGTCGTGAGACGCGCAGCCGTCACGGCGGTTTTGCCACGCCAGAGTATCAGCATCGCCGCCCCGGGCGGCTCATGGACGCCGCCCGCTTCGAAGAGTGTCAGGGCATGGGCAAATCTTTCGGCCTGAACCGCAATGAAACCGCCGAGGACTATCGCAGTACGTCAGCGTTGTTGCGCCTGCTCATAGACACGGTAAGCCGCGGCGGCAACCTGTTGCTGGACATCGGTCCCACAGGGGACGGACGCATCCCCGAGATCATGGTGGAACGCCTGCTGGAAATGGGCGCATGGCTCGAGGTGAATGGCGACGCCATTTATGGCACAACGCGCTGGGACGCCGCGCCCGAGGTTGACGCCGTATACTTCACCCAAAAGGGAGACGTCATCCACGCGATATGCGTCGAATGGCCGGGCGCAACGCTTACCCTGCCGAACACCACGGGTGCAACGGAGGCTGCCGCTACGCTTCTCGGCCATCACGCCGCGCTCGAAACCACGACCGCCGACGATGCCATTACCATCCATATCCCCTGCATCCCCTTCGACCAGATGCCCTGCCGCCACGCCTGGACGTTCCGCCTGGAAGGCCTGGAAGCGTCATAACCCGGATATTTCACCAGATTTCTGTTGCGCCCGCGAATCTTACGCCATCGCAGTCACTTTGCTTGCCCGGCGACTTCGACGTGTCCCGACACGCTGTCAGCCGGCGACCTGCGCAAAATGGCTGATTTGACGCAATCTTCGCAGGCTCACGACGAAACCTGGTGAAATATCCGGGATAAACATATCGTAGTCACGATTCAAAAAAAGATGCGTTCACCCCGCGTTATCTTATATGATGACGAAGGTGTGGCGGCGCAATGTCGTTATGCTGCGTACAAGAATATAAAAGCGCGTATCGCGGCTTGTACGCAGTTTATGCCGCAGCGCGCCGGACGGGGCTGTACGCCGTCGCGCACAAGCAACATTACGCGCACTTGAAGAGACAATATAATCCGTGAAACCATCCTGCCGGCTGTAAGCAGCGGCCCGTATCAGAAAAGGGAAATGCAGATTGTGAGTTCTTATGTGTATGAGTATCCGCGGCCCATGGTTACAGTGGATGCGGTGGTGTTCAGCGGCGACGGCGATGACCGGCGGATAGCGCTTATCCGGCGGCGCAATGAACCCTTTGCGGGGTGCTGGGCCTTGCCGGGCGGTTTTGTGGACATGGATGAATCGCTGGAGACGGCGGCGGCCCGCGAGCTGGCCGAGGAGACGGGCCTGCGCAATGTCGCGTTGCGGCAGCTGCACGCATTTGGCGAGCCGGGACGCGATCCACGGGGCCGCAATATCTGCGTTGCGTATACCGGCGCCCTTTCCGAGCCTGTGCCGCTGCGAGCGGCGGACGATGCGTCAGAGGCTGCCTGGTTCTCCGTAACAGCCTTGCCGCCGCTGGCCTTCGACCACGACAAGATAATCGCCATGGCACTCGAAACAGTTGAGGAGAAGTCCCTATGATAAAAGTAAAAGACACCGATGCGCTCATTGTGGTTGATGTGCAGAACGACTTTTGCGCCGGCGGTACGCTGGCGGTACCGAACGCCGACCAAATTATCCACCCCATTAACAGCATACTCAAGGCCTTCGAACATATTGTGTTCTCGCGGGATTGGCATCCCGCGGACCATTGCAGTTTCAGTGATTCGCCCGAATTTCAGGACAAGAGCTGGCCAACCCATTGCGTGGAAAATTCGCCGGGCGCGGAGTTTCACCCTGATTTGCGCGTACCGGTGGATGCGCTCATCGTGAACAAGGGCACGTCTCCGGACAAGGAAGCGTACAGCGCCTTTGACGGCACAATGCTGGCGGAGATATTGCGCAGTCAAGGGGTTCGCCGCGTATTTATTACGGGATTGACCCTTGATTATTGTGTGCGCGAAACGGCGCCCGATGCGCTCAGGGAAGGGTTTGAGGTCGTATTGGTGGAAGATTGTACGCGCGCGGTGGCGCCGGACGAAACCAATGCGATAGTGAAGGAATTACGCGAAGCGGGCGTGGAAATTGTCAGAAGCGACGAGGTGTCATGAACGATTGCGACAATGCCTGGTATAGACGTGAAGGAATCGCGCTGCTGACCGACTTCTATGAGTTGACCATGATGGCGGGCCATTTGAAGGACGGGCGAACGGAGCAGCAGGTCAGTTTCGATTATTTCTTTCGGAGTCTGCCAACCCATACCGGCTTCGCTGTCGCGGCGGGACTGGACTGTTTCCTGAGCTACCTGGAACATCTGCGATTCACGGAAAGCGACCTTGCGTATCTGAAATCGCTGGAAGTGTTCGATAACGCGTTCCTTGACTATCTGAGAAATTTCCGGTTGCGGTGCGCGGTGCGCGCTGTGCCCGAGGGTACATTTGTTTTTCCCGGTGAACCCGTCATCCAGGTGGAAGGGCCCATTCTTGATGCGCAGTTGATAGAAACGGCGTTGTTGAACATGGTAAATCACCAGACGCTTATTGCGACCAAGGCGGCGCGGGTGTGCCTGGCGGCGGAGGACGACCCCGTACTCGAGTTTGGGTTGCGTCGCGCTCATGGCCCCGACGGCGGTCTGAGCGCTTCACGCGCCTGTTACATCGGCGGCTGCGCCTCCACATCGAATGTGCTGGCGGGCAAGGTATATGGCGTACCGGTGGCGGGCACACACGCCCACAGCTGGGTCATGGGCTTCCCATCCGAGATCGAAGCCTTTCGCGCCTTTGCCCGTTTATACCCCGACCGATGCGTACTGCTGGTGGATACCTACGACTCCCTCAAGAGCGGCATCCCCAATGCGATACAGGTCTTTCTCGAGATGCGCGACCAGGGCCTGAACGTGCGCCCGGCGGTGCGTCTGGACTCAGGCGACCTGGCCAAGATAAGCAAAATCTGCCATGCCATGATGCGCGACGCGGGACTTGACGACCCATTGATTGTGGCGTCCAATGATCTGGACGAAGACCTTATCGCCGACTTGAAACGGCAGGGCGCGCGCATTAACGCCTGGGGCGTAGGCACCCAGTTGATCACGGCCTATGACGCGCCCGCGTTGCCTGGCGTCTACAAACTGGTCGCCATCAAGACCGACGCGGGCTGGCAGTCGCGCATGAAGGTAACCTCGAACATTGAAAAGGCGACTGATCCGGGGCGCAAGCAGTTGGTGCGCTATTACGACGCCGACGGGCGCCCTTTGGGCGACATGCTCTACCTGCAAGAAGAGAACTGGCCGGAATCGGGCGTCATTGAAGGACGCTCGCGCAAGAACCCCCATGCCGCGCGACACATCGAGAACGCCGCAAGCGCGGAGCTTTTGCTTGAACCGGCTTTTGAGAATGGGCGTCGCGTCCGTCCGGCGCGACCGCTTGCCGCTGTGCGCGATGCCACACTCGAACAGCGCAACCGTTTCCCGGACGAATATAAACGACTGAGAAATCCTGAAATTTTCCGGGTGTTATTGTCGCCCCAGCTGGGCGAGATGAAGGATGCCATGTTGATGAACCCGGAATCAGCGCAATAAAAAACGCAGACAAAGTGGAGAACGCCTATCATGAGACTGGTAAACGTGGGCGTGGCGGCGGCCTCGGTAAAGGTTGGCGATTTCGCGGGCAACATGGCGCGCCTCATCGCCATCATCGAAGCGGCGCGCAAGGAAAATATTCATCTGCTTGTGACGCCTGAACTGTGCATTCCCGGATACAGCCTCGAGGACCGCGTGGTCTGGCCCGATATTGCGCGGCACAGCTGGGCGGCGCTCGCCGAGATAGCGGAAAGCTGCGATGACATAGCCGTGTTTCTCGGATTGCCTGTCATGGACAATGGCAGAATCTATAACGCTGCCGCGCTGGTAAGCGATAAAATTATTCGCGGCCTGGTATTGAAGAAATATTTGCCCGCATACAGCATCTTTTACGAGGGACGCAATTGGACGGCATGGCCGGGCGGTGTGAGGGAGATCAATGGGACGCCCGCGGGCGAGTTGATATTTCAAACGCCTTTCGGCATGGTCACCGCGGAAATTTGCGAAGACCTCTGGAGCGCGGCGTCGCCCGCGCGCGAACGGGTCGCCCTGGGCGCGGAGATTGTATGCAACCCCAGCGCGTCCCCGTTCACGCCGCTCAAGAATGAGGCACGCAAGCGGCTGGTGATGGGCGCGGCGTCCAGCATGAAGGCTGTGTATGCCTACGCCAACCTGCTGGGTTGCGACAACAGTCGTCTGGTATTCGACGGGGGCGGCCTGATCGCCACGCCCGACGCGCTGGTTTGTGAGGGGCATATTCTATCGAAGCAATATTGGACATTGGCCTCCGCTGTAGTGGACCTGGACGACATCGCGCGGCAACGCATGGAAAACACCACCTGGCGACAGGATGCCGCTGTTCACGACGCGCCGCAACGGGTGCGGGTGGTCACGGCGGACGCGTCCCGGTTCAAGCCCGCGCCCATGAACGCTTACGCGCGGCAACAGCCCGCCAGCTATTATGTGCCGCAACCAGCGAGCGCATCACGGAGCGACAACCCCGCCCTGGACGCGTTGTTTGACGCGTTGGCCCTGGGGTTGCGCGACTACTTCGAGAAAGTGGGCGCCTTCGACCGGTTCCTGGTTGCTTTGTCCGGCGGACGGGACAGCGCGTTGTGCCTGATGTTGGCGGTGCAGGCGGCGAAGATGCTGCGCGAGGGGCGCGACGCCGATCGCTACGCCGAACGGGTCAACACCGTCTATCTGCCCAATGCGGCACTGAGCAGCCAGGGCACCCAGACCGCCGCGCGCGCGCTGGCCGCCGAATTGGGCGTACCTTTTCAGGTGGTGTCCATCCACGAGGAAGCGGAATTGGCGCTGGCCAAGGCCGCCGAAATCGCCGGCGGCCTGGACAAGGTGGCTCCCATGGCCCGACAGAATTTGCAGGCGCGCATACGCGGCGCCATGATGCTTAACTGGGCCAATAGCGCGGGCGGGCTGGTACTGGTCACGTCGAATCTCAGCGAGGCGGCGGTCGGATACAGCACCACCGGCGGCGACAACCAGGGCGGCTACTCGCCCATTGCCAACGTGCCAAAGACGGTGGTGACCCAACTGCTCGCCTACCTGGCCGAGCGGGACAATATCCAGGCGCTCAAGCAGATACTGGCAATACCGCCCAGCGCCGAACTCGCCCCCGACCAGCTGGACGAGAGCGATCTCATGCCTTACGCCGCGCTTGATTTCCTGCTCTATCTTTACGCGCGCAAGCGCATGTCTCTGGCGAACTGCTGGCGCATGGCGTGTCTCCGCTTCCCCGAGTATGACCGCGCGCAGATGCGCACTTGGACCGCTGATTTCGCCAGGCGTTTCTGCGCCAGTCAATGGAAACGCGATCAGCATCCCGTCGCCATGAAGGTGATGGAACTCGATCTTGACCCCAAGACCGGATTCCGATTCCCCGTAACCCAGAGCATACAACATGAATTAGATGAACTCGAAGAGGCGACGCTGGAGGAATAAGGCGGCGGGGGGCGTCCCGAACCAACCCGGATATTTCACCAGATTTCTGTTGCGCCTGCGAATCTTACGCCATATCAGCCACTTTGCTTGCCCGCCGACTTCGACGTGTCCCGACACGCTGTCAGCCGGCGGCCTGCGCAAAGCACCCGATCTGACGCAATCTTCGCAGGCTCACGACGAAACCTGGTGAAATATCCGGGCTAAGGAGGAACAGTATGGCGTTTCGATTCTTCAGACGCGTCCGTGTGGCCCCGGGAATAACATTGAACCTCAGCAAACGCGGGCTTTCCACCTCCGTGGGGCCGCGCGGCGCGAAGTACACCGTGGGAACGCGGGGAACGCGCGCCACCG
This sequence comes from Candidatus Hydrogenedentota bacterium, assembly GCA_007124105.1. Taxonomy (GTDB): domain Bacteria; phylum Hydrogenedentota; class Hydrogenedentia; order Hydrogenedentales; family CAITNO01; genus SLFT01. The sequence continues at coordinate 6,517 of SLFT01000175.1, forward strand.
TCGGATTGCCCGGCACCGGCCTCTTTTATACACAGCACGGCAGCGCCGGCAAGGGGCGGCGCGCCGCCGGCGGAAAACACGCGCCGCCGCCGCCCGACCCCGTAACAATGGAGCAGCGGCTCACCCTGGGATTCTTCCAGCGCCTGTACGTGCCCAAGAATGAACAGGCCTTTGTGAACGGCCTGAAAGCGTTTCTCAGCGGCAACGAGGCCAAGAGCATGAAACTGCTTTCGCAAGCGCCGCGCCTGGCCGACGCCGCGTTTCTGGCGGGGTTCCTCGCGCTGAAACAGGGCAAGCCTGCTGCCGCAGTGCGTTCTCTCCATCAGGCGTTGCGTCAGGCGGACGCGCTTGGGAAACTATACGCCAAATACGGCATCGCCCTCACACTGGGCATGCGCATTACAGATGAACTGGCCGCGCATATAGGCCCAACACGACGCGGCGTGTTGCTCGGCCTGGTTGAGGCCTGCCAGGAACTGGGCGACTACAGGCAGGCGATTGAAGCGCTGCGCCGATTGCGCAAGAGCGCACCTGATGATGTTGTGGTGAAGGTGTCATTGGCCGAACTGCTCCTGGAGTCAGCGCCGGGAAACCGGCAGGCGTACAAGAACATTGTGGCCATGGCGCAGGACCTCCGCAATGAAAGCCCCGCCCATGCGGCGCTGTTGCTGTACAAGGCGCGCGCCTTGTCCGGACTCGGATTGCACACGGCCGCCCGGGACACGCTCACCGCCGCGCTGCGCCGCAAGAAAGACAGAAGTCCCGAGCTATTGCGCGCCCTTCGTTTCGAACGCGCCCAGGTGTATGAAGCGCTCGGCCAGCAGAAGCGCGCGCGCGCGGACTACGAAAAACTTTACGCCGAAAACCCGACCGACCACGACGTAGCCAGGAAACTGGGACTCAAGTAGTACCGCGCATATCTCGCCGGGTTTCCGTTGCGCCTGCGCTACCGCCGGGTGGAATGCGACGTCGCTGTGTCCGTTTCAGCGCATTGAGACAAGGACCCTTCTGGCGCTTCGGACGCGACGCCAAACTCTTCGTCCAACAGCGCCTGTATCTGCGTCTTGCGCGCTTCGATGCTATCCACCAGTTTGAACTGTACGCGGGCGCGGTTCAGGTTGTGGCCATCATAACGCGTCTTGAAATACACGTCGCCGGCAATGAAGTCGGCAAAAAAGCGTAGCCCCAGCTCAAAGGCGATAAGGCGAATGGAATCGTACAGGTATTTCCTGTCGGCATCCGTTAAAAACTGCCGCGCGTGGACTTTGTATCCCCGTATTATGGCGGCGCACAAGTCCATGTCAAACACCACGCGACCGAGATCGAGCGTCTCCTCGCCGGCGGGATTGCAACAGGAACGCATGCAATCGCCGAAATCGTAATGGATAAGCCCCGGCTTCACCGTGTCCAGATCAACAATGGACGTTCCCTTGCCTGTGGCGTCGTCAATCATAATGTTCGAGATTTTCGGGTCGCCGTGGATAGTGCGCACCTCGAGCGCGCCCCGCTCGCGCGCGTCCTCGAGCACGGAACACCACGCCCGCCGCTCCTCAACAAAGGCATAACACCGTTTCGCCTCCACCGAGGATTCCAGACGCGCCCGACCCTCGGACGTTTGCAGCGCTTCGTCCAGGGCGTTGAAATAACCCGGTGTGATATGGAACCCCTCGAGCGTGTCGCAAAGCAAGTCAACACGCAGGTCGCTCACTACCCGCTGAAAATGTCCCAATACAAACCCCGCCTCGTAAGCGTGTTCCACGCTTTGTATCTGGCCATAGGAATGGGCGGAAGCGATCAGCGTGATGGCGCGCCAGTATTCCCCTTCCCCGTCCACAACAAAATCGCCGCCGTCCTTCGCCGGGATCACCTGCGGCAGCTGCCAGATGCGGTCGGCGCTGTGCGCTTCCAATTCCAACTTCTTGTGGACATGGTCGGTCAACACGCGCATGTTCTGCATGATAAATTCAGGATTCGCAAAAACATGCCGGTTAATGCGCTGCAAGATGACCCGCTGCTCGGAAAAGGTTGTGCGAAACACCGCCAGAAACGTATCGTTTACATTCCCGTCTCCAAGACTCTCCACAACCACCAGACGTCCCGCAATAGCAAATTTCGGGGCTATTAATGCTGCTTTCATGTTCCCAGTCCTCCATCATAGACAGCAAAACACCAGAAAAAAAACACCAAACCAATCACTACCCCATATTATAGCAATAAACGCAGCCTCGTTTTCAATGCCAAACCAAATATGGCGCCAGGCGCGTCAATATAGATACGGCATCCGTCCATCCCGTCAACACGGTCAATACCGTCCATCGGGGGCGGGGCCGCCTGTTTGGTCCAACGTAGTTAAATACGTTGATCGGTCATGGCCTGGTATTCGGCATCCGCGAGCGCGCCTTTTCACACGGCTTCAAGTATGCAAAAGGCCAGATTATTAAGCGAGCTAAATTCTTTCGGAAAGGCTTTGCGCCTATACTTCCGTTTTCGATTATCAGAAGTTGTCCACGTTGCAGGGCATCGGGTATCCTATGCGATGTTCGGTCGGCTGGCCGAATCGTAAATACTGTATTACAGTTGTAAGGAGCATTGATGATGTCCGCCTATGATTTGCTTGACCGGAGAGGTTTTCTGGGTATTGCCGCGGGCGTTGGCGCGGCTGCCGTAGCGGGGCGCGCTGTCGCGGAAAAAGGCGTTTCCGTACCTGAACAACTCCCGTTCCAGTTTGCCGTGATTGCAGACCCCCATTGCGCGGAGGGGCCCCGTTCGGGCATTGAAGCGTTGGGCAATGGCGTTGACAAACTGTTGCGCTGTTTCGAGACGATTGCAGCCCTGCCCGAGTCGGAGCAGCCCGATTTTGCCCTGATTGTGGGGGATATACATCCCGACGCGCTCGCGCCGCACTTGGACGATATCCGCTGTCCAGTTCACGTGGTAGCGGGCAATCACGAAGGAAGCGCGGAATCGCGGGGGCTGTTGCGTTCTCTTTTTCCCGATGATTTTGGCGAGGAAGGTACACGCGACTATTATAGTTTTGTTCACAAGGGCGTACGGTTCATCGGCCTGTGCGATGCGGGCATGGGCGGCGAACATGTGGGCCAGTTCAGTTCCGAATTGATAACGCCTTCAGGACAGTGCGAATGGCTCGAAGCGGAGTTGGCCATGCCCGAGGCGCGCAAGGTGGTGTACGCCCATATCCCGCCGACACTGGACGGCGGCGACCGCAACATGTACATGGGCCGGAACGATTCACGGTGGTTTGTGAAGACCATCGAGAACGCCGCGCCGACCATGCTGTTCTTTGGTCATCTGCACCATGCCACGGACGCGTACCGGATAGGCGCGGCCCAGGCCTATAATCTGCGTTCCTGCTGCTGGAATTTCCGAGAAGCGCCAGTGGGATTCATGCTGGTATCGGTAACGCCGGACGGACTGGAGACCCGCGAAGTCATCACTGGCGCATACGTGGCAGACAGTTGACCGAAGACGCAATGCAATACCGACGTGTGCGGCGCCGCCTGTTCGGAAGAGCACTGATTTATCGCGCGCCACCGAGTATAATTACTCAAGAGAGTGAGTAATTTGTAGAAAGGGGGCGGCGCCGCCTGTGTAGCCCAACAAAAAGAGGGCCGTTTTTGGGCGGCGTGTTTCTTTTTTTATCTGCCAGTATGATACATTGCCTTGACCATACAGGCGCCGGCGATAACAACAACACACGCCGAAAATAATGGAGCGTACACGGAAATGACCAATGGATTGCTGATTTCGACGACTTCCCCCGATACGGTGGCGCGGCTGTTGTTCATGATGACGGCCCTGGGCGCGGCCCTGTTGTGTTCCTCGTGGACAATGGCCAGGGCGGCCGGTGAAGAGGCGCCCGACGCCATTGTCAATGTGTTCAGCGACGGCGACGCGGGGTATCCCCGCTTTCGGATACCGGTCCTCGTTGCCCTTGACGACAATGTCCTGCTGGCTTTTGCCGAGGGGCGCAGCCCCACGTTTCCGGGACAACACGACGACCACGCACAAAACGACATTGTATTGCGGCGCAGCGTTGACGGCGGCGCAACCTGGGGCCCGGTGCAGGTTGTGGCCGAAATGGGCGCGGACTCCCTGAACGACCCCTGCGCGGTGGCGCTGACCGGGTCGGGACGCGTATTGCTGATGTATCAGCGCTTTCCCGAAGGCTATCACGCGCGCAGGATGGCCCATGCCGAGATGGCCACGCCGGGCTACGGCGGCCCCGACAACACGCAGACCTTCATGATCCACAGCGACGACAGCGGCGTCACCTGGTCCGCGCCGCGCGAGATCACGCGCAGCGTACGCGACGAAGGGGTTGTCAGCGTCGGCAGTCCAGGCGTCGGGATTGTACTGTCCCGGGGAAGCCAGGCGGGCCGCGTACTGTTGCCTCTGTACGAGGTCATCCCCGTCGAGGACGCGCCCGGCGAAGAACGCTACTGGCGCAACCGGGTCGCCATCAGCGACGACCAGGGCGCGACATGGCGGCTGGGCGAACGGGTCCCCATTGACGGACTTGAGGGGTACGGCAACGAATGTCAGCTCGCTGAACTGGCCAATGGCGACATCCGCATGAACGCGCGCTTGCAGTCCGGCGCGAACCGTCTCGCATGGAGCGTCAGCCGCAACGGCGGCGAAAGCTGGACGTCCATGAAAGAAGCGCCGGAGCTCGTCACCACGCCGTGTATGGCAAGCCTGATTTCGATACCCGTTGACAACGACCGATGGCTGCTCGCGTCGTTGCCCAACTCCGAGGAGGGCCGCGAAAACGGCGCGCTGTTCCTCAGCCGCGACGGCGGCGAACACTGGACACGCCAACAGACCATCTATCCCAACGGCTTCGCCTACAGCAGCCTCGCGCTGCTGCCGGACGGACGCATCGGATGCCTTTTCGAACGCGGCCCGTACGAATA
>SLFT01000028.1 GCA_007124105.1 Candidatus Hydrogenedentota bacterium
GCCCCGCTTTTGTCCCGCTCGCAGCTGTTCGAGTTCAACCCCCTGGACGACGACCATATTATCACGTTGCTCCGACGCGCGCTTGATCATCCCCGACGCGGTTTCGGCGACGCGCCAATTACGGTGGACGACGAGGCCCTGGCCCATATCGCCCGTTTCGCCGAGGGCGACGCGCGACGCGCCATGAACGCGCTCGAGACCGCGCTGCTGACCACGCCCGCCCGAGACAACGCCATCCATATTACGCGGGACATCGCGACGGAATCCATTCAGCGGAAGATGTTGCATTACGACGGCGCGGGCGACGCCCATTTTGACGCGGCGTCCGCTTTTATCAAAAGCATGCGCGGCAGCAACCCTGACGCCGCCCTGTATTGGATGGCGCGCATGATTGAAGCGGGCGAACCGCCCCGTTTCATTGCGCGGCGCATCTGCATCGCCGCTTCCGAAGAGGTGGGCAACGCCGATCCCCTGGCGCTGGTCGTGGCCAACGCCGCCTTCCAGGCCTCCGAGTTCGTGGGCTTCCCCGAAGCGCGCATCATCCTCGCCCAGGCCGCCATCCACGTCGCCTGCGCGCCCAAGAGCAACGCCTCGTACCTCGCCATAGACGCGGCGCTGGCGAAAGTGCGCGAAGAGAAAAGCGCGCCCGTACCCAAACACCTGCAGGACGCATCCTACCCCGGCGCAAAGGAACTGAAACGCGGCGCGGACTACCGCTACGCCCATGATCACCAGGACGGATACGTCACCCAGGACTACGGCGTCCCCCGAGGCGCATTCTACCGCCCCAACGAACGGGGTAAAGAATCAGAAATAAAACAACGCCTCGAAGACCTCGACAAACGTGACGCCAGGTCTGCAGAAGAGCCGCCTGCCTAGCCCGGATATTTCACCAGGTTTCGTCGTGAGCCTGCGAAGTCTCCGTCAGATGCTTTGCGCAGGCCGCCGGCTGACAGCGTTTCGGGATACGTCGAAGTCGGCGGGCAAGCAACGCGCCTGAAGTGGCGTAAGATTCGCAGGCGCAACAGAAATCTGGTGAAATATCCGGGCCGGTGCCATTCGCCCCTATTATCCATCATCAGTCGGCAACGCCTTCGGCGTGCCAGCGTTCCACACGTCGGTTCACTTCGCTTATGAACGTGATAAAAGGTTCGTAGGGTTCGTCATTCTGGTTCAGCAGCCCGCAGTTATCGCCGGTCATCGGCTGGTCGGGCAACACGGGATTGTCCATCCACTTATACCAGTGGTACCCGATACCGTAGGGACGGCGCATAAAGGCTTCGATATAAGCGTCGTAGGCGAGGCTGCGCTCTTCCATGGTTCGGACTACCGGCGCATAGATACCGAACAACGGGTTGCGAATATCGGAATCGTCGGACTTGAACGTCCATTCCCCAATCAGCGCCGGCGCGTCCACGCGCTCATAGATGGCGTCAATCTCGTTTACCGGCGGTCGCGCCTCGTAAAAGGCCATGGAGATCACGTCGAAGTGTTCGGCGGCGGCTTCAAACAACACGTCGCCGGGATAATTGTGAAATCGGCATCCCAGGATCAAGCGATTGGGGTCCACAGCGCGGACGGCGTCTATGGCAATCTCCGCATACCGCTGGAATACCTGGAGCATAAATGCCTCTGTCGCTGCGCGGGCGGTTTCCGTCTCCGGCTCGAAAGCATCGCCCGACAACGTTTCCAGCTGGCGCCAGTCGGTGATGTCTGTGTTCCAGGCAGCATTGAACGCCTCCACCGAACCGGCGGCTTCGCGGGCAAAGCGCAACGCCTCGGCGCGTCCCGGCGCACCCTGCGGAAACTCGGCATAAAGACGGAGCATGGACTTATCGGTCAGGAAATGAGGCGCGCCCCAGACCACCTCATTGTCCAGAAAATAGCCGATGACATGCGGGTTCTCCAGTTGCGGGGGAATGCGCTGCTCGATCATGAGGGCAACATGTTCCAGAAAGGCCGGGTCGTAATAGTCCGTCACTACGGTGTTCGGATTACGCGGTCCGTTTGCGCCGCCGAAGTCCAGGATAATAATCGCGTGGGACATCCGATCGCCCATGGAATAACTGCTCCAGGGGCCGATGGTGTTGAACCCCCAGTCCAAGGCGCGTTGCTCGGACGCCGCCGCCCATGCTTCTTCCGTGCCATATTTTTCCACGATGATTTCATGGAAGGCGTCCACGGCAAGGGTCGCCCCAAGCCAGCTGACGTCGGTCGCCCCCTTGGAAATAAAAGGATTGCCTTCGGGAGTAATGAACCACCAGGCCCCGTCAAGTTTCGCCACTTGGAAAAAGCCGTTCGGTTCTACAACACGGAGCGATTCCGGCGCATTGACCCAGCCGCCATAGGCATCCAATTCCAGGGGATCGGCGGCGTTTTCCGCGCCTAATACTTCCAGCCGATTCTGGAACCGATGCGCCACCTCGTCCAGAGAAACTTCCGGGCTCTCCGGTCCGGAAGCGTCAAGACGCGGACGGTTGGCCTGTGTAACATGGGGAACAATCGTTGCCTCGTGCCGGGACGCACAACCAGTCGCCAAGCCCATCAGCATCAGGACGATGCATCCGCAGGAAAAAGCCTTTTCATACATACGTGTATTCCTTGTTCTGAGTTAACGCTGCCGAGACAATCCAGCATGGCCACAAGTGCCCTACATCGCGTCTCGCAAGATATTACAAAAATATGCACACGCGTAAAAACGTATGCATCTTCAAGAACGCTTCACCCAAGCCGCTTTCTATATACCGTCGTTCTTGTGGTACGCCTTGAGGATGCCGTCGCGGCGCAGTTGTTTCACGGCGTACATAACGCGCACAACTCTCACGCTTCCACTTCCCCGAACACTTCTGCGCGAAAGCGGTACAGGCGGCTCGAGGGGTTGCGCCATGCGCCTTCTGTTGCGCCCGCTTTCATGCACAGGCCGCGCAGGTATGCGTCCAAGTCCCAGCCCTGTTCAACCGGCACCTGGGGCAACAGCAGTCCGCCGCCGCGCGCGCCGGCGCGCTCGAGATAGAGCCCGTCCCGGCCAATA
>SLFT01000503.1 GCA_007124105.1 Candidatus Hydrogenedentota bacterium
CACCATCACGCTGGAAGAAGGCTTGGGGCTTCCTGTAGAGCCGGCCGTGTTACAGATGACCGGGGCCGATGGCGAGCCGCGCATGATGGGCGCCACGCCGGTGATGTTTCCGGGCTATTTCCTGACGCAAATGCCCAATGGCGATTTGGTTCCGGGCATGCGCGACCTTGCGCCGGACGACATATCCGGTGTTTCGTGGCTGTATCCGCGTGAGGACGGCCTCGAAAATTTCTTCAGTATTCAGCAGGAAGCGCGTACACAGGTGCGGCCCGCCACGGGCATTCCGCCCGCGCCCATTTCAGGCGCGCATATTGTGGCATGGGCGGATGTGGGCGAAGGCAGTCCCGGCCGGCGGGTGCCCCTGTTCAGTACGATGACAGGGTTGTATCAGCTATACCCGAACATTCAGTTAAGTGGACGCTTCAACCTGATGGGGCTCTGGAAGCAGCTGGAGGAACCGGGCCGGAAAGATATGTTGTTCGAGCCCTCGTACGTGATTACCATGAGTCCCTTAGACGGGCGCGGCTATGATCGCCAGGCGCCTCCGGGGTTTACGGCCTTGAGTTTTGACAGTATTCAGGGCGCCTTCGCTCTGCATTATCTTATCCACCAGGTCACGGGGCCGGTGCCGCCCCCCACCCGCCCGCCGGACTACTTCTCAACGAACTATCCGTCGGAAGTATTTAACGAAGACGGCAACATTTACGGCGTGGACAACTACTTTGCCGGTACGCCGCTGGTGTGGAGTTTCGAGCGGAACGCCCTGATCAGCGCGAACTCGAGCAAGACGCTGCCACGCATGTTGCCGCGCAATGTTCCCATGTTTGGTTCGCCGGACCGTGTGTGCCCCATGAATATTATCGAGAATCCGGACGGCGGAACGCTGCCAACCGGCATCGCGGGGCTTAATGATAAGTTGCGCGGTTTTCGCGACGATACATTGCTGGGTTCCGCAGTCGGCACCGCCGTGGTAGACCTCTACTACCGTGCCGCGCCGTATCTGGCCTGGCAACTGCTGGAACATGAAGACGCACTGCGCGCGGCGCGCGGCGGCGTACTGCTGCTGTTGTGGATGTGGGAACGCGCAGCGCTGCTGTTTGTTTCAACGCTATTGCTTGTTGTTGCCGCGTATACTTCCGTGAAAGCCCGCCGCCAGCGACGCCTGGTTGCGGGCGGCATCGTGGTGATTGCAGTATTGCTGGGCATTGCCGCAGCGGCGAATGCGGGCCAGATTCCCATGACCACCGAGGAACTGGTCGCCCAGTCCACCCATGTGGTTTCGGGCAAGGTTCTTTCCGCTGAAGGGTTCGTGGCGCAAAACGGGCGCATCTACACCGAAGTGGTTTTTGAAATTACCGACGTGGCCCAGGGCGACCTCAACCGCGGGCAGCGGCTGTCCTTCGCAGTCATTGGCGGCACACATGGCAGCATCGCGCTGGCGGCAACGGGCATCCCACGCTTCGAGGCGGGCGAACATGCGGTCTTGCATCTGCTGGAAGTTCCCGATTACGGGTTGATACCTTACGGCGGCATGCGCAGCAAAATACCTGTGTACGTAGACCCGGAAACCGAAGAGGAAATGGTTGTCATTGAAGATGATGGTGTGGAATCGGACAACGGGACCGAAGCCGAAGGTGAAACATCTCCCGAGCAAGAAGAGGGCGAGGACAACGCTGACGAAGAGACGTCTGTCGAGGGCGAAGGCGAGGATGGCAACGAAGAAAAATCAGCGATACGATCAGCCGGAACGGTTCGCGAAACGCCCAGGGGACGCGTACCTCTCCGCGACTATATGCGCTATCTGCGCGCCATAGCGAACAGCCAACGATAGCGGTTGTTGGACCAAACGGTGGTGCCGTGGATGAAGGAAATATATTCTGGCGGTGTTTACGCTCACCGTCATTGCGAGCCTGTCACCCCTCGGTGCGGGGATTTTCTTGAAAGAAACACCATGCTCCAACGTTTCGATTACGATTGACAAGCACGAAGGTCGTCGTCTCGTTTTTCGTGCTCGTACTCGTATCTCGTAATCGGGCAGTTTAAGGAAAAACACGAGCCGCCTATTCGTCTTCATCCTGTGGCGCCGGCGCGACAAATATGGCCAGGTTGTTGCCGTTCTGCCGTTCAATCCCCGGCGAGGGCAGCGTCATATCCAGCGGGAGTTCCGCGGGCATGGGCACATTGACGACCCGCGCTTCCGGGTCGGCAAACACCAGTGTGGCCGAGCCGCCGCCGTCCAGCGCCAGCGCATCCACCGCGCCGTAAGCGCGCAGTAATAACGCCATTTCATGGAAAGTCATACCCACACTGTAAGCGGGTTGTCGCCCGTCGGCAACGAGTAGGAGCAGGGTATTGTCGGCGGTCAGTCCCACGGCCGTGCGCGGGTGACGGTTGCCGCCTTTTGAAACCAGAACGTCTCCGTTTCGCAAGAGCATCGGTCTTCCGCTGACGGCATTGTATAGCGACGTTTCCGGAACCGTTTCGGCCGCGCCCGCGCCATTTTCGGGGCGTTCGACAAAAGAGGCGCGGTTATCCCGGGTAATGTTCAAGGCATAAGAGGCTTCTCCGTTGTCCCAGGGCGACACAATGGCGCCCTCCGATACGGCCAACCCGAGTAAATCTGTGTGATACTCGTCGTCAAGAATGAAATAGTTGCTGTTAATGCCGATCTGCCCCCCTACGCGCGCGACGAATTCGCGGGTGGACTCGCACCAGGTCTCGCGCGGCGCATCGGCGCCGTTAGACGCCGTTGTCTTAAACCGCAGACCGGGCGCGTCCAACGCTATCTCTACGATATGCGACACCACCGGGTCCGGCGACGGTTGCTCCAGGCGCACATAACGCACACCGGGAAAAGGGCGCGTTTCTGTTTCGGTTGCCTGCGTTGCGTCGTCCTGGCACAGCGCCCGGACAGCCACGCACAGCAGTAACAGGACGAATGCCGTCCATGACAGGCGACGACGATGGGCGGTCTTGTGTATGGGGTTCATAAGGATATATTCCAATTGTGGCGACTGTATGTTTACGGGAGGCTATCATAACAGCACACAGCACGAGGCGTCCATACCGCTGCTCATAAGTATAACGCATTGTGCCCGAAATAGGAGACTGTACGCCGCACATTTTACCGCGGGCTGCTGGGTGGGTAACGCGAAGCGCAACCCACCTTTTGATCTACGCTGCTGGATTCTCGGCCAGGGTGAATGTCAGATCGTCGTTGTCCTTGTCTATGACCACGTGGTTGCCGTCCACAATGTCGCCTGCGATGATCTTATAGGCCAGCGGGTCGAGTATCATCTGTTGTATCGTCCGTTTCAGGGGGCGCGCGCCGTACACCGGATCGTAACCGCGTTCAGCGAGCAGGTCGCGGGCGGCGTCGGTCAGCGTCAACGTGAGGCGCCGTTCCTCGAGCCGCGTGGCCAGGCGCCGCAGCTGCACGTCCACTATCTTGCGGATATCATCGCGACTGAGCGGATGGAACACGACTATTTCATCTATGCGGTTCAGGAATTCCGGACGGAAATGGTTGCGCAGCAAACCGCGCACCGCTTCCGCTTTGTCAGCTTCGCTGGCGTCGTCCGCATTGAACACGTCGCTTCCGATATTAGACGTCATAATGACGACGGTATTGCGGAAATCCACTGTGCGGCCCTGGTTGTCTGTCAGGCGCCCGTCATCCAGCAATTGCAACAGGATATTGAAGGCGTCCGGATGGGCCTTCTCGATTTCGTCCAGCAATATAACGCTGTAAGGGCGCCGTCGTACCGCTTCCGTCAATTGGCCGCCCTCTTCGTAGCCCACATAGCCGGGCGGCGCGCCGACAAGACGCGATACGGCGTGTCTTTCCATGTACTCGGACATATCAATGCGCACCATGGCGTTTTCATCGTCGAACATGGATTGCGCCAGGGCGCGGGCCAGTTCGGTTTTTCCAACGCCCGTGGGCCCCAGGAAAATGAACGAGCCAATGGGACGTTCCGGTTCCTTGAGTCCGGCCCGCGCGCGGCGTACCGCCTCGGATACAGCGCCCACGCCTTCATCCTGACCGATCACGCGCTGTCCGATTTGCGCTTCGAGGGCCAGCAATTTCTGCATCTCGCTTTGCATGAGTTTGTCCACGGGGATGCCGGTCCAGTTTGATACAATTTTGGAGACGTGCTCTTCGGTCACCTCTTCGCTGAGGAAACTGCCCTTTTCCTGGATGTCCGCCAGGCGCTGCTTGGCCGCCTCGAGTTTCTGTTGCAACTCGTTAATCCGGCCATAACGAATCTCGGCCACCTTGTCGAGCTGCCCTTGCCGCTCGGCGATTTCTTCTTCCCGGCGCGCGTCGTCAATCTGCGCTTGTAAGTCGCGAATGGCGTCAATGCGCTCTTTTTCCATTTGCCATTGCGCTTTCTTGGCGTTCAGTTCTTCGCGCAGATCCGCCATTTCGGCCTCAATGGCTTCGAGCCGTTCGCGTCCGGCGCGGTCCTTCTCTTTTTTCAGGGCCAGTTGTTCGATCTCCAACTGACGCAGGCGTCGTTCGACAACATCTATCTCGTAGGGCATGCTGTCTATCTCGATGCGCAGCCGCGACGCGGCTTCGTCTATCAGGTCAATGGCCTTGTCCGGCAGAAACCGGTCGGCGATGTAGCGATGGCTCAGCGCGGCGGCGGCTACAATGGCGTCGTCCTGTATGCGCACACCGTGATGCACCTCATAGCGTTCTTTGAGCCCGCGAAGGATGGCGATGGTATTCTCGACATTCGGCTGCGCCACAAACACCGGTTGGAACCGACGCTCGAGGGCGGCGTCTTTCTCGACATGCTTCTTGTACTCATCAAGCGTGGTGGCGCCAATACAATGCAGTTCACCCCGGGCCAGGGCGGGCTTGAGCATGTTTGACGCGTCCACGGCGCCTTCAGCGGCGCCCGCGCCCACCAGCGTGTGCATCTCGTCTATGAACAAAATAACCGCGCCCGCGGCCTCCTGCACCGAGGCGAGCACGGCCTTCAGCCGCTCCTCGAATTCACCGCGGAATTTCGCGCCCGCTACCAGCGCGGCAATGTCCAGCGCGGCGATGCGTTTATTCTTCAGTCCTTCGGGAACGTCGCCCGCCACAATACGCTGGGCGAGCCCCTCGACAATGGCCGTCTTGCCCGTGCCCGGCTCGCCGATAAGGACAGGGTTGTTCTTGGTGCGCCGGGACAGCACCTGTATCACCCGGCGGATTTCCTCGTCGCGGCCAATGACAGGGTCCAGTTTTCCGGCCCGGGCCAGTTGGGTTAGGTCGCGACTGTACTTTTGCAGCGCTTCATAGGTGCTTTCTGAATTGGGGTCCGTGACGCGCTGTGTGCCGCGCACCTCTTTCATGGCCGCCAGCGCCGCCTGTTGGGAAACGCCCAGGCTTTTGAGCAATTGCGCCGCGTCGCCGTCTGTGTCAAGGAGTCCCAGCAGTATATGTTCCGTGCTCAGGTATTCATCTTTCAGGCGTTGCGCATGTTTCCAGCCGGCGTCCAGCGCCTGGTTGGCGTCCCGACCCAGGCCGGGTTGTGCCGCGGCGCCGCCGCTCACGCGCGGCGTCCGCGCCAGCGCGTCCTGCGTCGCGGCCGCCGTCTGCGTGGGCGGCACGCCAATGCGCTGGAGGATGGCGCCGACCGCGCCCTGCTCCTGTTCCACAAGCGCACGGAGAAGATGCAGCCCGTTTATTTCGGGGTGCCCCTGTTCCGAGGCGTACTCCAGAGAAGCGGCCAACGCTTCCTGCGCTTTTATCGTCAGTTTATCCATTCTAATCATAATAGGTCATCTCCTTTGTATAAGTGCTTGCCATATTTGCATACAAGAATCATGCCAAGAAACAAAAGGGGATGGTTCAGTTCCATCAATGAATAGGGACGCCAGTGGTTGCGCATACCATATAGCGTTTTCCCCTGAAATCTTCCATGCTGTTTACGCGCCAGGACGACGATTCACCAGGCCCTTTCCCGTTTTATTGTGAAACGGACTGTGTCATAATGAAGCGCCGGAAATAGGTATTGTTAAATCAGCACGCACTGGAATGGGGAGATGGACAGCGGCGCGATTCACTCGACAAAATCAAAAGGAAGAAGGCTTTGAATGAACACCTGCGCAATCACGTTTTCGGGCCCCGTGACAACGAAGGCGTATTCAACGTTGGGGGTGATGGCGTAGTAGAAGGTCTCGTTTCTGTTTTCGCCAATCTCCTCATGAAACCGCAGCGCCTCCCCGTCATAAATCTGGAAACGCATATCCTGCACTTGTTCTTCCAGGCGCACCGTGACAGCGATCTGCGCGGCGCGTTCATCCAGCCAGACGGAACCGGAGGAATGCCAGGCCAGTTTATGGCGAATGGGCGTCAGCGCGGTGGGCAAACGGACAGGACGCGCATCGGCATGGTCGTCCGGCATCCTTGCAAAACGTTGCGCCGCCATCACTTCGGAAGTGGGACGCAACATCCTGCCGAACTTAAAACTTTCCGTTGCCCAGAACATGCCAGCGCCGATAAGGAGTACAACGGAGAAATGCAGGGCCCACACGAGCAGCCCCCGGCCCAGTGGCAGTTGCAGGCCGACAACGACGATGGTGAGCGCCATAAACAGCAGGATGGCGGTGGCCGGCACGAGCAGCCGCGCCGGCATGGGCATCAGCATCATGACCAACGCAAATGCGCCCAGGAACGCGCCGCCTACGTAAACCGTAAGCGACCTTGGTTGCGGCGTTACGCGGCATATTCTCAAGGCCAGCCGCAACATGAAAGGCCAGCAGAGCATCATGGCGAGTCCGGCGGCAACGCGGGCCGGAACCAGCTCGAGGTCGTATATGTCAGACAGCGACGACAGCGTTCTGGCAGCCTCGGTGTAGTTCATCAGCAGGCGCGCGCCCAGGAACAGGGCGTAGAGGAGCAGGCCCAGTGTTGCGATTACACTGATGCGAAAGGCGGTTTCCGACCGGATCGGCAGCGAACGTTCTGCTTGTTCGAAAACGTCTTGATAAATGCCCGGATCGGACAGGCGCGGCAACGGCTGGCCGCAACGCCAGCAGTCGCGGAACTCTTCGCTGTTTTGAGCGCCGCACTGCGCGCATTCCATACCGAGCATGGGCGGCGGCGTGGGGATATTCTCGTCGTCCTCCGGCATGGAGGCGCTGTCCGTTGCCGCTGTTTCAGCGTTGTCGTCAGGTTCCTGGTTGTTCAGCGCCCTTTTGATTTTCATCGCGGATTTTTTAGCGATAGCGTGGTCCGGCTGTATATACAACACCTGTTCCCAGGCGTCCAGCGCCTTTTCCAGCTGGTTGTCAACCTTGAGAACATGGGCGAGCTGTTCGCGTATGCCGATTTCCTCGGGCCATTCGGCGATGCTGTCCTCCAGCTCCGCGATTGCCTCGCGATAGCGGCCCAGGCGATAGTAAGTAGCCGCCAGATAGCGGCGTACATTCACCTTGGGCGTCCACTCATTCTTCAACACGTTCAGGTGTTCGAGCACCAGGCGGTATTCGTGCGCCGCGTAAAGCTTCTTGGCCAAACGCCACCGCTGCGGATAGTCATCCGGGTGGTCTTCCACATGGGCGGCAATATCCCAGAGTTCAGCCATTGTCAAATCCTCTTATAGCGACGCTCTATTTCTTCTTGCGTTTGGCTTTGCGCGCGGCTTTCTTGCGCGCTTCGTATTGGCGCGACCGTATACGATACCACACTTCGTTGCCCAGCCAGTTCAGTACGCCGGCAAGTATGGCGGCGGAAAAAATGCCCGCCACAACGCGCGTCAATGTAGCCGCGGTGTCGTAAGTCACCTGATAAACAAGAAAAATGCATGGACCAACAAGCACAAGTGTTGTAACTATCCAAAGCAGCCAACCTAGAACGTCTTTGTTTTTCAAAAAAGCCGGTAGTTTCACTATTCCTCCTGTACTACGATGTATTCTTGTGAAGGGGAAGCGTCATCCTGAAGCAGGCGCCCCTGTCCGCGTCAAGCAGCGTAAGCGCGCCTCCGTGTTCTTCCACAACTTTTCGCGCGCAGGCGAGGCCAAGCCCGGTTCCGCGCGCGCCCTTGGTGGAAAAGAAAATTTCGAAGATATGGTCGCGCATTTCCGGCGGGACGCCGGGGCCGTTGTCCGCCACGGTTATCTCGACATGCTGTTCATCGGCGCGACGGGCCGTGATGGCAATGCGTCCGCCCTTGTCCGGCACGGCGTCCGCGGCGTTTGTCACCAGATTCATCAGACAGCGATAGAGAGCGTCGGGATCAGCGTGAAGGGCGTCCACATCATCCGCGACGTCAATTTCCACGGCAACGTGTTTTTGATTGAACAGGTCGCGCATGGTCTCGCACGCATCCACAATAATACGTTGCGGCTGACATGGTTCGATGATTGGCTTGCGCGGCTTTGCGTACAGCAACAGGTCCTGAACAAAATTTGATATGCGGTGTGTGCTGCGCCGCAACACGGGCCAGGTGTTTGCCACCAAACTGTCGTTGCCCTTTTCCAGGCCCATTTCGATTAGTTCGACGCTGCTGTTGAGCCCTGTCAGAATGTTTTTGATATGATGGGTCAACCCGGCAATCGCCTGGCCAATAGCGACCAGGCGCGTTGTCTCCATCTGCTCTTCAATCAACCGGGCGTTCACCACCGCCGACGCCGCCACCGCGCCGAACATCTCCATCACGTGTTGGTCAAGAGACGAAAATGCGCCCCCATCCATTTTGTTCACTAACTCGAGCACGCCCACCAGCTGGTTGCGTTCGATCATGGGCACGGCAAGGATATTCCGGGTGTGGAATTGAGACATGGTGTCCGCATCACGATAAAAACGCGGGTCCTGCTCCACGTCAGGCACGTGGATGGTGACCCGGTCTCGCGCGGCGGCGCCGGCAATCCCTTGTCCGGGTTTGAGGCGCACCTCGCGCTTTAACGTTTCCTGATCCCCGCTGTCGCCCAGCGCCACGCGAAAATACAATTCATCGGTCGCTTCATCATAGAGTATCACGGAGGCCGCTTCAGCGCGGGCCACCGACCGGCCCTCGTCGCTGATGCGTTCGAGAAGCGTATCCAAATCGGTCAGCGCTGTCATCAGTCCGTGGACATGGTACAGCGCCTCAACGGCGCGATTGATGTCCGCCGGCGAGGCGTGTTCCAGCCAGGGCAATGTCTGCAAACCTGATTCCGTAATCTAACTCCAATCTCTCCATGTTTCGATTACCTGCATCCCCGCGCATAAGCATAATATAGATGGCGACAAGCCTGCAACATGACAGGGACGAGCCGCAGGAGGCGCTGCCCGCGCTGTCGAAGGGCGCAACCGTGCGCGTCGGATGCCGACGCCCGTCATGGACAGGGTAATACCTTGAAATCTCGGTCTATCACACCGAGTTTTCAAGGCGCTATGTAAGCGCCCGCAGATTGGCGGCAAGAGCTGAGACGCCAACGGCGCGTATCTTCGGCGCGAGGGGGAATACCGCGTCTCCCGGATAGACAACATCCAGGCGCTTCAATCCCAGATCGTCCAGCGCAATGCGCATGGATGGAGTGACCGTGGGTTTGCTCGAACGTTTGAATTCAAATCCCAGACGCTGCCTGCCCCGGACAACAAGAAGATCGAGTTCCGCGCCAGCGTGGGTTGCCCAAAAATAGCATTCGCTTCGGGAAACGTCCAGGCAACGCATTACCTGTTTCATGGCAAAACTTTCCCAGGAAGCGCCGCACTTTGGGTGTGCGGCAACATCGTCAAACGTGCGCAAGTTAAGCAGGGTATGGAGCAGTCCCGTATCGCCGATATAAACTTTTGGCGATTTGACCTGTCGCTTGGCAATGTTGGCGTGCCAGGGTTGCAATTGCTCAACGACAAGCGCGGCGGCAAGGGTATCAAGATAGGAGCGCACTGTGGTGTCCGCAACGCCAAAAGAACGGGCGAAGGCCGAAGCGTTCCACACCTGTCCATGATAGTGGGCAAGCATTGTCCAGAATCGCCGCATGGTTGTCGCGCCAACGGCCACGCCCAGCTGCGGCAGGTCGCGTTCGAGAAAGGTGCGAATGAATCCGTCGCGCCATTCATGGCTGGCGGCGGCGGAGCGCGCAAGAAATGCGCGTGGGAAGCCGCCCCGAATCCAGAGGCGTTCGTGACGTTCCTCGCCAGTTTCGTCCAGGGAAAAACCGCTTATCTCATGATAATGGATGCGCCCGGCAAGCGTTTCCGCGCTTTGCCGCAACAATTCGGGCGAGGCGCTCCCTAATACGAGATAGCGCGCAGCCGCTCTCTTCTTATCGGCCAACACGCGCAGTATGGGAAAGATATCCGGCTGTCGCTGAATCTCGTCCATAATGACCAGTCCACGAAGATCGCGCAACGCCAGCATGGGATCGCTGAGTCGCGCCTGATCCTCGGGATTCTCAAGATCGAAATAGGACGTCGGACCCTGCCATTTATCGGAAAACGCGCGAGCCAGCGTGGTTTTACCCACTTGCCGCGCGCCGATAATGGCGACCACGCGATGACGCTTCAGCATTCCCGTAAGCGCCTTTATTTCATTCGTACGCTTAATCATCAGTATAGTATACCTTGAAATCTCTGTGAACGCAACCGAATTTTCAAGGTGCTACAATTGCCGCTATTGCGCTGATGTCTTTTCTGAGCCACATTTGTACAGTTCTATTTCCTCCTGTTTGTTGATGGAATATGTGGGTATGTTATAGTAGCCCTGTCCGATGAACCACGCAAAGAAAGGAAAAACGGTTGTGACCCATACTTCGATTATCATTGTTGTGTTGTTGTTCGTCGCCCTGGCCTGCTCGGCTGCGACTGGCGCTGACGCGCAACCGTCTGATACGCCGCTGATGAGCGATACGTGGGAGGCGGTGGATATGCTCGGCCGTTCTGTGCGGCTTCATGACGACGTCGGGCCGCCCCGGGAGGACCGCACTATTGGCCTGTTCTATTTCTTGTGGATGGGCACGCATGTGAACGGCGGGCCTTATGACGTTTCGAAAATTCTCGATGCGCATCCCGAGGCGATGGCGGACAAAGAGCATCCTGCATGGGGGCCCATGCACGCCATGCACTATTGGGGCGAGCCGCTCTTCGGCTACTACCTGTCCGACGACCCGTGGGTATTGCGCCGTCACGCGCGCATGTTGGCGGACGCGCAGGTGGATGTAGTGATATTCGATGTTACGAACCGGCACACCTATCGTCAGTATTACATGGCGTTGTGCGAAGCCTTTTCCGAGGCGCGTCGTCAGGGCACAGCGGCGCCGCAAATCGCGTTTCTATGCCCATTCTGGGATCCGCGTTCGACGGCGCTGGAGCTTTATCGCGACCTTTACGAACCGGGCCTGTACGAAGACCTCTGGTTCCGTTGGGACGACAAGCCGTTGATTATGGCCGACCCGGCCCAGGTTGACGATGAAATCAAGGACTTCTTTAC